>JANOBO010000188.1:0-56588 GCA_031411695.1 Verrucomicrobiaceae bacterium | reverse complement strand
CCACCTGCGTGATCTGATCCAGGCCGATGAACGCATCCACGTCCGGCATCAGCGTCGGCAGTTCCTGCGCAAATCTCTGCGAGAGACAGCCCGCCACGATGATCTTCTGCCGCGCGCGCTTCTTCGACCCGTCGCGCGCGTCCACCGCGTCATGGATCGCGCCGATGCTCTCCTTCTTCGCCATGTCGATGAACGAGCAGGTGTTCACGATCAGCACATCGGCCAGCTCCGCCTCGGGCGTCATGACCATGCCAGCCTGCTGGAGGTGGCCGATCATGATCTCCGAGTCGATGAGGTTCTTTGCGCAACCGAGGGATACGAGGCCGACTTTGATCATAGGGGCGCGCAACCTATTCACTTCATGCCAGCGCGCCAGCATGGATCAGGGATTCTTGGCGTGGCCTCCCTGCCTTCGTGCGAGCCTGCCCAAAGGTGTGGAGGACGATCAAAATGTGGATGGGAATGAAGGAATGTGGGCCACCCGCGCGACGTTGAAGGCGCGACTGCATGCGGTCCCTAGATTCATCGGGTTGAACCGGGAACATGTGCATGGCCACGCTGAACCACCCTATGAAACGCCAGATTCGTCTCCAGTCCCTCGTCATTCCTGCTTGTCTCATCTGTGCCATGAGCCCACTGCTCGCAGCGCCCGCGAAAATCACCGTGCATGGTGGCGATCACGATGCGACCGACTCCATCGTCACCTTTGACGCACCGAAGGATTGGGCGCGTGAATACACGGTCGTCGGCAAGGGCGGCAAGGTGGTGTCAAAGCTGCAAGTGAACGAGGACGGCAAGGCGACGATGATCATCGATCACATCGGCAAGGGAGAGACCGTCACCTTCACGCCAGCGCCACACACGCCACCGACTCGGCCGTATGGGGTGGTGGCGGAGAAAGTGGGCGGCGTGCTGCGGCTCACGAGCCATCACACTGGCAAGGCGCAGACGATCTTCGATTATCAAATGGAGCCGGGCGATGTGCCGGAGGGTGTGCTGCCGATCTTCAAACACGGCGCGCATTTACATCCGGTGTATTCACCCGGTGGCAAACTGATCACGGGGAATCATCCAGAGGATCATCGCTGGCATCGAGGCATCTGGATGGCGTGGACGAAGACGGAGTTCGAGGGACAGCACCCGGATTTTTGGAACGTGGGCAAAGGTGATGGCAAGGAAAAGAGCGGGGGCAACCTGCTGGCCGAGGTGCGCTTTCATTCACTCGTGAGATCGTGGAGCGGGCCGGTGTGCGGCGGCTTCGTGAGCAAGCATCGCTTCATCGATCACAACAGCGGCGCGGCGAAGGATGTGCTCAATGAAACGTGGGAAGTGACGGCTTATCCGGTCACGCGTGGCGAGCGGCCGATGTTCATCATCGACTTCGTGAGCACGCAGACGTGCGCGGGCGCGTCAGCGTTGAATCTGCCGAAGTACCACTACGGCGGACTCGGCGTGCGCGGGAATGCGGCATGGAATCCGGTCGCTGCCGTGACGATGCTCACCAGCAATGGCGATGATCGCGCGAAGGGCGATGCGACGAAGGGCAGATGGGTCCACATCGGCGGCGAGGTCGATGGCGCGCCGACCGGCATGGCGCTGCTCATTCACCCGGAGAATTTTCGTTTTCCGCAGCCGCTGCGGTTGAACCCGAAGAACCCGCAGCTCTGCATCGCTCCATCGCAGGATGGCGACTGGAGCATCGAGCCCGGGAAGCCGCTCGTGTCGAAGTATCGCTTCATCGTTTGCGACGGAAAAGCCGACGCGGCGATGATCGAGAGCGCATGGCTGAGCTACGCGCAGACGTTGAAGGTCACCCTCGAATGAACATGAAGACCACCCTGTTAATCGCCGCCGTCGCCACCTCCCTCAACGCTCAGACTCCGGCTTTTCCCGGCTGTGAGGGCGCGGGCAAATTCACCACAGGAGGTCGGGGCGGATCGGTTTCCATCGTGACGAATCTCAATCGCGAAGGGCCGGGCAGTTTCGCCGAGGCGGTGAGCGCTCCGAATCGAATCGTCACCTTCGCCGTGTCTGGCATCATCGATTTGACCGAGGGCAAGAAGGACAAGCTGAAGGGCGGAAGGCTCGTGATCGACCAGCCGGGCATCAGCATCCTCGGCCAGACGGCGCCGGGCGAGGGCATCTGCTTCAAGGGCGGATCGATCACGATCAGCGCCGGCAATGTGATGATGCGCCACATCCGGTCGCGGCGTGGCTTTGTGCGCGACACGGACCTGGGGGACGCGATTGAGTTCAAGCCGGTGAGCGTCGGGGTGAAGGACGCGCCCGTGGGCCAGAGCCAGGCGGACTTTGACAAGATCAAGAAGAAGAAGGCGGAGCGCGGCAAGGAGCTGAGCGTCTTCGCCGCCATCGGCAGCATCGTGCTGGATCACTGCTCGGCCACCTGGGCGACGGATGAGAACATGACCATCACGCACGCGGACAA
Organism: Verrucomicrobiaceae bacterium; assembly: GCA_031411695.1. Classification (GTDB taxonomy): domain Bacteria; phylum Verrucomicrobiota; class Verrucomicrobiia; order Verrucomicrobiales; family Verrucomicrobiaceae; genus JAIBCL01. The sequence goes on along the minus strand of JANOBO010000188.1, from coordinate 54,142 downwards.
GACAAGCGTGTCGTATTGCATCGCGGCGGAAGGGCTCGACTACACCAACCCACGGCAAACGCCGCCGAACCACGCCGAGGGATCGCTCTGGGGCAGCTCCGCGCCCGACGGCCGGGCCACGATGCACCACACGCTTTACGCGCATAACCGGCTGCGGAATCCACGCACCGTCGGCGGCGCGGACGTGCCGCCGGTGCTCACGCTTTACAACAGCGCCGTCTATGACTGGAGCGAGTATCCCACGCACACCGGCAGCGAGCGCGTGCATCTGCAATGGCTGAACAATTATTACAAGCCCGGCCCGAGCACGCCGCAGGAGATCCGCACCTCGGCGTTTCAATTTCACGGTGATCCGCTCGCCCGCGTGTTCGCAGAGGGAAACGTGATCGAAGGCAGCGACGCAGGGACGAAGGACAACGCGCTGGCCGTTGGCTGGCACTCAAAGCTCGGCAAGATGAGCGATGCAGAACGCAAGGCGATGATCGTGGAAAAGGCTTTCGCTGAAGTGCCCGCAAATTTACAGACCGCGAAGCAGGCATTCATCACGATCATCGAGGAAGCCGGCGCGACGCTGCCCGCGCGTGATGCGGTGGACCTGCGCATCCTGCGCCAGTTTCGCGATGGCACCGGCAGGGTGATCGGCAAGGAGACCGACCTGGCGGAGAACGAGCGCTGGCCCGACTACCGCACTTTGCCAGCGCCTGCGGATGGAGATCACGACGGCATCCCGGACTTTTGGGAGAAGCAGTTTGGACTCAACGCGGATGACGCAGGCGACAGCGCCAAGATCGGCGCGGACGGCTACGCAAACGTCGAGCACTACGCGAACAACACCGACCCGACGGGCAAAAACTCAGCCATCATCAGCATCAGTGCAGACGTTTCCCGCGCGACGCTCTCACAGTTCGGCGAGTGGCGCATCACGCGCTCGGGCGATGTGGCGGAGCCGCTGACTGTGCATTACCAGCTCAGCGGCGACGCGAAAATGGGCGAGGACTACGCGCAGCTCTACGGCACCACGGTCATCGCGGCGGGCGCGCGGACAAAGATCATCACGCTGGATCCGAGATCTGGCGGCACTGCAAACCGGACTGCGGTGATGACGCTGCAGGAGTCGCCGGAAACGCGTGTCGGCTGCCCGTCGGCATCTCTGATCGTGATCACACGTTGAGCACGCGGATCTGTCCCGCGATTCATTTCCCGGTGTCCGACTTCCGGGGCTTCCTCTTTTTTGCGGGCTCCGGCTTGGCAGGTTGCACACCGACTTCAACAGTCGAGACCGCGACCGCCGCTTCTTTGCTAGCGGCGGGAACTGCAGATTGCGATTTTCCGGGCCATTGGATCTTCACGTTCTGCCCCAGCATCCCCTCCCACGTCTCGCGTTGCAGCACGGGAGCAAACACATCCCGGAAAACCCACACGACGACTGCTGCGGCAGCGAGCGACACGAGCGGGCCAATCCATTTCTTGAGCGACTTTCGCCGTGTGGCCACCGGAGCCGCAGGCTTATTTTCCGTCCCGCGCGCCGCATTCGATTTCACGAGCGGCCTGGATATCGGGCCGCTGGTCTGCGAGGCCGGTGCAGGCGTGGCCTCGATGGATGTGACGGGCGGCTGCGCGGCGTGCGGGTGTTGATATCCCTGCTGCATCTGCGCAGGCCAAGGTTGCCAGGGCACTTGCTGCCACATCTGCCCCGGCTGCGCGGCGAGTGTCGGATCGTATGGCTGCGGCCATTGCGCGGGAGGCATGTGCCAGACAGCGGCCGGCGGGTAATGCCAGCCGGGCGGCATGTGCGTGTGCGCAGGGTAGCCCGCTGGCCAGGCTGCTGGTGGCGCAAATTGAGAAGGCGCGCCCGGCGGAAATGCGGGTGGAGAAATCGCATGCGTGAACTGTGCCAGCGCCTCAGCCGCAGATTGAGGTCGCGCGGCGGGATCCTCCGCCATCAGCCCCATCACCCAATCGGAGTTGGCGACAGGAACCTCGGGCCGTGAATGATGGGGTGGCATCAGGAGCGCCCCTTCATCCTGCGCACCGACGAGCAGCGCGTGCAGCACGCCGCCGAGCATCCACACATCACCCGCCTCGGAACTGTCGAGGTCACTTCCCGCGAGGCGCGTCACGAGGCGGGCGATGCCGAATCCAAGGAGCGAGACATCGATGCGCGCGTGCTCTGCTCGATTGACGAAGACCAGCCCCGGCTCCAGCGCACCGTGCGGCACGCCAGCGGAGGCGGCAGCGGCCAGCGACCGCAGGCAAGCCTCCGCGATCTGGTTGAATTCGACGAGGTCCGCCGGCCCGCGCGCGATCCACTCATCCAGCGACTCGCCCGCAGCAGGCTCCACCAGCGCCACCACGCCATCGGGGTCGGCTTCGATGTCGTGCACCCTCACGATGCGCGGATCACGCAGCTTCAGGAGCGACGCTTTTTCCACGCTGAGCTGCTCATTGCCCGGCGGCGCATATGTCCCGTCAAACTCATACAACCGCCACAGCCATATCTCCCGGCCCAGCAGCTTGTCGTGTGCCCCGTAAAACGTGATGCCAGAGCGATGGATGATGCGGCTGTGAATGGAGAAGCGCTCAAACATTGTTTTTTATAATCACCTGATCACAGCAAATCCGCGCCGGTTTGACCACAACTCATTTCACGAAATGGCATCCGTCGAGAGATTGGCCGGAGCGTTTTCGTATGTGCCCGTCCATGTTCAGCCGCCCTGCCCTTCTCTGTCTCGCCTTCCTCGCCGCATCACCGGCACTCGCTGGGGAACCAGCCGTCATCCTGGTGAAGACCCTCACGGCGCAGATGAAGTACGACACGCCGGAGATGCTCATGACTCCAGGGCAGCAGGTGCGGATCGTTTTTGAAAACGGCGACGATCTTCCGCACAACCTGGTCTTCTGCCAGCCCGGCACAGACACCGCGGCGATGGCGCTGAAACAAATGGAGAACGCGGAAGTCGCGTTGAAGCGCAACTGGCTGCCCGATGATCCGCGGATCTGGGCGCACTCCAAGATGCTCAATCCACACGAGAAGGATGAGATCACCTTCACCGCGCCGACGAAGCCCGGCGTGTATCCGTATGTGTGCACGTTTCCCGGACACGCGATGACGATGCGCGGCGAGGTGAAGGTCGCGCCGACCGGCGAAGGACTCAAGAATCTGACCTTCGCGCTCCATCTCGGCGCGTGGGAGAAGCTGCCTGACTTCACGAAGCTCAAGCCGCATCGCGAGGGCAAGGTCGAGGACAATCTCATTCAGGTGAAGCTGGATGATTACAAAAACGAGTTCGGCGTTGTCTTCACCGGCACGCTGGATGCGCCGAAGCGCGGGGCGTATCGCTTCTTCCTCGCCAGCGACGACGGCTCGCGCATCCTCATCGATGGCAAGGAAGTGATCACCAATGATGGCATCCATCCGTCGGGCGACATCAAGGAGAAGAGCGTCTCGCTGGAGAAAGGGCCGCATGTTTTCCGTCTCGAGTACTTTCAGTCACGCGGTGGCGTCGAACTCTTCGCCGCGTGGAAGGGCGCCGACTTCCAGACCACGCCGCTCTCCAAGTGGCTGCACCCGAACTGGAAGGCCGGCGGCAAAAAGAAGAAGGATGATTTTCCTCCGATGCCGCTGGTCGTGAAGGACGAGCCGGTCATCTACCGGAACTTCATCCAGGGCGCGGGGAACCGCGGCATCGGCGTCGGCTTTCCCGGCGGCATCAACATTGCATGGAGCGCGGAGAGCATGAACCTCGCGCTCGTCTGGCGCGGCGCCTTCATCGATGCGAGCCGGCACTGGAACTCACGCGGCGGCGGTCACGAGAGGCCGCTGGGATACGATGTGCTGCAGCCGACCGGGGAGGTGACGCCAGCCTTTTTCATCAGCGACAAACCCGACGCGGAGTGGCCGGCGTGGGACAAGTCAAAGCGCCACGACGGCTTTGCATGGAAGGGTTACTCGCTCGACGCCAAACGCAGCCCCACGTTTCGCTACACATGGAAGGGCACGGAGATCCAAGAGAGCTTCACAACAACTGGCGATGGCAACAGACCGGGTGGCAAGCCGACGCTTATCCGCACGATAAGAATCAATGGCGAACTGCCCGCGAACGCGTGGTGCCGCATCGGCGCGGGAGCTTTTGAACAAACGGGCGGTGTTTTCGAATCCGTCGGACCGAAGTCCTTTCGTGTCTCCGCCGTCGGCGCAAGGATCGCCGGTTTGAATGTGGTCGTTCCCGCAAAGTCCGGAACGGTCGCGATCACTTATCAATGGCTGCCGTAGCCGGACTGCGCGTGGCGATGTTCATCTCGCGCGCGCGTCATTCCCAATTCCATCCGCCCCTGCAATGAAACTTCTGTCACTCATTTCACCGATCCTCTGCCTTGTCACCGCGCTCCACGCCGCTGACCCAGTCGAGGGCGACTTTTATAAGATCACGACATTTGATACGCCGAAGGAAACGGCTCTCGAGGTCGGGGCGATCGATCTCATGCCGGACGGCAGGCTGGCAGTCGGCACGCGGCGCGGTGAGATCTGGATCGTGAGCGGCGCAGGTAGCAGCGACCCCGCCGCAGTGAGCTACAAGCTCTTTGCCAGCGGTCTGCATGAAGTGCTGGGCATCGCTTACAACGCAAAGGACAAGAAGCTCTACGCCACCACGCGCTATGAGATCACCCGCCTCACGGACACGGACGGCGACGGGCGCGCGGATGTTTTCGACAACGTGAACGACGGCTGGGGTGTGAGTGGCGACTACCACGAGTACGCGGTGGGCTCGCGCTTTGACAAAGCGGGCGATCTCTGGGTCACGCTCTGCCTCACGGGTTCGTTCGACAGCGCGGTGCCGTTTCGTGGCTGGGCGCTGCGCATCAAGCCAGATGGCAAGATGGTGCCGACTTGCAGCGGCATCCGCAGTCCGGGCGGGGTGGGCTTCGACGCAGAGGGGGAGGTTTATTACTGCGACAATCAAGGGCCGTGGCACGGCTCATGCACGCTGCAGCATCTGGTGCCTGGCAGCTTCCAAGGTCACCCTGCGGGGAATGTGTGGTATGACCTTGCGCCAAACATGGGACCGCGTCCCATCGACCCGATACCCGAGGCATTCCAAGGCGACCGCAGTCGAAAAGAGAACCGCCCCGGCGGAGATCCCGACCGCATGGTGACGGAGCGCGGGCGCATCAAGCAACTCGTGCCGCCCGCCGTTTATCTCGTGCATGGCAAGATCGGAAACTCCGCCTCCGCCATCATCTGCGACACCAGCGGCGGAAAGTTCGGTCCGTTTGGAAAGCAGCTCTTCATCGCCGACCAGAGCCACAGCAATCTCAGCCGCGTCTTCCTCGAGACGGTGAACGGCATCAAGCAAGGCGTGGTGTTTCCGTTTCGCGGCGGCTTTGCCAGCGGGCTCATCGGCGGACGCATGGACGAGGAAGGGCGCGTCTTCGTCGGCGGCAGTGATCGCGGCTGGGGCGCGCGGGGCGGGAAGCCGCATTGCTTTGAAAAAGTGGAGTGGACCGGAAGGACACCGTTTGAGATCCACGAGATGCGCGCAAAGCCCGATGGCTTCGAGCTGACCTTCACGCAGCCCGCCGATGCCCGCGCCGCAGGCGATGTGAAGAGCTACACGATGCGCGAGTTCACGTACGCCTACCGCGAGCAATACGGCGGTGACGAGATCGACGAGATCCTCCCGCAGATCACGTCAGCAAAGGTCGCAGCCGACGGCCGCTCCGTCCGCCTCATCGTGACGCCGCTGACGAAAGGCCACATCCATGAGCTGCATTGCGAGGGAGTGAAATCCGCCGATGGCACAGCGCTCCTGCACGCGGTCGGCTATTACACGCTGAACGAGATCCCGATGTGAGGCGGCGGACGCGCGGTGCTACAGCGCCTGCCTTCCAGCTTTCGCGTTAGCCTTCTCCACATCCTTCGCCAGCGATTCGGCCTTCTTGTCCTGGCCGATCTCGCGATAGCATTTGGAGATGATGTTCAGCGCTGACATCTGGCTCGTGACATCGAAGTAATCTCCACCGGAGTCAATGTAGCGCCGGAAGGCAGACTCCATGTCGCGGCAGGCTTTCTTCGCCACCTCTGGATCCGCCTTTACCAATTCCCAGCAGTCAGCGGCCAGCACCTTGAACACCGCGGGATTCCGGCCGTGATCGCGATAGCTCTTGTCGTAAAGGCTGCGCACGGGGTCCAGCGCGCCTTTTGCCAGCAGTACGCCGGCCTGCTGCTTCAGCACCTTCGCGATCTGATCCGCCTGATCGACCGATGTCTTCCCGTCGGCCTGGTCCAGTTTGCGCGCGTCCTTTTTAAGCTCCTTCATCGCCAGCTTCGAATCCTGGCGTGGGAAGACAAACTTCTCCTCCGCGGCGCGGGCCTCGGCCAGGATATTTGGGTCGGTCTTCATCTGGCGCTTCAGCACATCGAGGAAGGCACGCCATTGATCCAGAGGCGCCTCGGCGCGATGCGCGGACCAGAAGGCCAGCTTCGCCTGCCACACGGCCGGCACTTTCTCTCCGAGAAGCGCCGCGCCATCCAGCAGCAGAGCTGCCAGATCCACAGCGCCGTCCGTCTCCATCGCACGCGCAAGCCACACAGGGCGCAGACCTTTGAGCAGCCCCTCGTCAGACGCGCTGCGGTCCGAGCGGCTGAGGAACTCCTGCTCCGACTCATCTTTCTGCGTCTGCGGATTTCGCGTGTGCCCCAGCGGGTATCCACCGTAGCGGCCGGTGAAGTCCCAGTCGTCCTGCTCCGCCAGCCAGCTCGTCCATGCGTGCGGTCCGCGTGATCCATCCCCGCTGATCATCGCCGCAGGGATGCCGGCGGCGCGCGCCGTGTTGGCCGTGAAATAGGAGCGGTCGCCGCAGATGCCGCCCTTTTTCAAGATCTCGCTGAAAGTGTAGGCGTCGTACTTGTTCGTGTCCTTCACCGCGCGCTCCATGTCATAGCGCACCATCTCGTAGGCGGTGCCCCAGCTTTTCTGGCGCAGGTGCATTTTTTTCAGCGCCCACTCCATCTCCTCCTCCGGCACAGGCGCTGACACCGTCCACACGAGATCGCGCGCGGTCAGCTTGTCCGGCATGACGACGAGATCTCCCTTCGCCGCGTGGCGCGTGTAGTAGCCGTAGCGCTCCTCCGCCGTCACCGTGAGGTACTCATCGTTCCACTTTGTCTTCAGCGGCTTTTCATAAACCAGCGCGCAGGCGAGGGCTAGGTTTTGGTATTTCCCCTTCGCGTCCGGGTCACCCTTGGCGATCTTTGGCCAAAGCATCAGCGCGGCCGCAATGTCGTCGTGCTCGGGCCGCACCGTCAGCAGCCATGACTCCAGCGCAGAAGGTGTGGACAGCAGCCACTGGTAAAATCCATGCGTCTCTGGATCCTTCGTCATCGCGGCACCCGCCTCAGGCGACAGCGATGCGAGGAACGCAGCCTGCTCCAGCGCCAGCGTGAAGGGCCCATTCTTCGACAGCGCCATCAGGCCCTGCGGCGTCACAGCGCCCGCGCCAAAACTTTTCACCGCAGCCTGAAGCGAGCGGCGCAGCAGCGCGGACCACTCCGTCCATCTCCCATTTGTCAGCGCCGAGGTGAGCGCCGCATTCGATTTCTCCAATGCCTCAGGGCTCGCGCCCATCCGCTCATCCAACGGCAGCGTGCCGGAAAAAATCGCCGCGAGCTTCGACTTATCCGCAGATGGAGCCGGCGCAGGCGCGGGTGTCGGCTCAGGTTTCTTCTCCACCATCGTCGGCTTCTCAGGCTTTGGCTTTGGTGCCGGTGCCTCCACGACGGGCTTTGTCACCGGCTCTTCCGTCACCTTCACCGGCTCCGGCATCACCGGTGCCACGGGCGGCGGCGGTGTCTCCACCACCTTCGGCGGCTGATGCGTGACGTAATAGGCCGCGCCCATCGCGGTCGCGATCATCACCAGCAAAAGCAAACCTCCGCCGCCACCGCCTTTCGGGCGCGGCTTGCCAGACGAAGCCGGACGACGAGGCGGAGCAGGAGGACGCGCAGCAGGGAAGCGAGGTTGGGAGGCCATGGTGTGATTGGATTGAGGTTCAGCGGGTGAAACGATCCGCGATGGAAGGAGCACCGCAGACGCGCGTGTACCCGCACTCCGACAACGATCACCCCTGTTCGTTGCCCGCACGGTAACTCTCCCGCGACGACCTTTCTTTGATCACGCAGGCGGAAAACTCGCGTCGGCAGCGATGCAGCATGCGAGGACACCTGCGCGCACCCCTTGATGCACACGCGATTCTCCGTGCGCCACTACCCGCCTCATTCACCGAGCGTGGACGCGCGATGTGGGGACGATGCTTGGACTTTCCCCCAGTTCAGCGAAAGGACATCCATGAGCTTTCTGACCTCTGATGCGACGAGCTTCACGCCGCCTCCCTCCCGGCACCCATGGCGCTGAGAACAAAGGTTCCCGCCGTTTCCGGCCGTCGTGTTCTTTGCCCGGACACACTTGTGCTCCGATCACGACACCGACCCAATCGACGACCAAGATCACCCGCCGGCGGAGGAAATGCGTTTGTTTTTCCCGGCACGCTGTCCGACAATCTGCGCATGGCCGGGGAATCTGAAGCAGCGCCTTTTTCAGCCGCGGCACCGCGTGTGTTGCGGCGGGTGATGCTGCGCCGTTGGGTGGCGTCAATGGGACGCACGGGATGGCTTGCGGCCGGGATTTTGGCGACGCTGCTTTTGACGGAATGGCTGTTCGCGGGAGCGTTCATCGCTTGGATGCCGATGCTTCTGGTGGCGCTGTGGACAGTGGGCACGGGCATCGCAGCTTTTGTGAAGCGGCCGGATGCCTTCGCCGCGCTGGCCCTGTGGGATGAGGCGGGACGGCGGCGGGAGGCGTTTGCGACGGCGTGGTGGTTTGAGCAGCAGGCGGAACTCACGACGGCGCAGCGCGAACACATCGCAGCGCAGCGTGCGGTGCTCGCGTCGTCGCTTCCGGGTCTTGCTGCGGCGCTGCCGGTGCGACCTCCGCGCGCCATGTGGATAGCTCCCGGCATCGCGCTGCTAGGCTTTGGCTTGCCGGTGGTCCTCGGCACGCGCGCGGTGCGCGAGGAGGTGAGTCTGGACATGCAACAGACGGCGAAGCGGGAAGGCGCGGAGCTGGCGAAGAAGGACTGGGACAGCCAAAAGCTCGCGGGTCTCACAGCGCAGGAGAAGAAGGAACTGGAAAAGCTGAAGGACAATGTGCAGAAGACGGCGAAGGAGCTGGAGAACAGCAAGGGCAAGGACGCGCGCGAGGTGTTGTCGGACCTGGAGAAACGCGCGCGTGAGGCGGAGAAGCTGGCGTCACAACTCGGCGATGAAAAGGACGCGTGGGCTTCCGAGAAGCTGGTGGATGAGCTGCGCAAGCACGCCGACACGGCCGACCTCGGTGACGCCGTGGCGGATAAAAAAGCGGATAACGCGGCCAAGGCGGCTGACGCGCTGGCGGGACAATTGAAGTCGCCCCAGCTCACGAATGAAGCACGTGAGCGGATGAACGAGACTTTGAAGAACGTGCACAAGGAAGCGGAGAAGGAAGATCGCGCACGGCCGGTGGGCGAGAACGTGCTGGCCGCAGGAGATGAGATGAGCGCGGCGAAGCCTGTCGAGGCAGGCAAGGAGTTTGAGAAGCTGGCTGAGAAAATGCGCGAGCTGGCGCGACGTGAGCAAACGCGCAAGGAACTGGAGAAACTGGCGCAGCAACTCCGCGATGCGGGCAGCAACATCACAGGCCAGGCCGCTGGAGGAATGCAGCAGATGGCGGAGGCGGGCCAGCAGGGCAACCTCCCACAATCCGGCAAGACCCCGCAAGTTTCGCAGGCGAATCCGCAGCAAGGTCAGAGCGGCACCAAGCCCCAGCTCATGCCCCCTGGTCTGGCGCAGAATGCCCAGCAGGGGCAGATGAACTCCGCGCCTGTGCCGGGCACAGGACAGCAGCCGCAACTGTCGATGATGGATCAACCGCGCGGCCAGGGAAAAGGTGATGCTGGGAAGCCGACGCTGTTTGCGCCCGTGCCGGGAATGAAACCGGGCGAAAAACCGGACGCTCTGCTTTTGGGAGAGGGCCCGCCACCGGAGGGACAGCCGAACGCATCGATCACCCTCAGCGCGCCCGGAGGATTGCCACCGGGCGCGGGCACCGCGAAGCTCGACAGCGGTGCGACCGAAAAGCAGGAGACCGCAAATCAAAGCATGGTGGCCGCACAGAAAACCGGCGAGGGGCAGTCCTCGTTCCGCTCGGTCGAGGGCGGCACAAAAAAGGAAACCGCCACGCGCAGCACCACGGCCACGGCGATGGAGTCCATCCAGGCCGAGGAGGAAGCGCTCGACGAACAGGCGCTGCCGCCCTCGCGCCGCGAGCAGGTGAGGCGCTATTTCACGGAGCTGCGGAAGCGGTTTGAGAAGTAGCCGGGCCGCTCACTGACAGGCACCAATGAGTCCAGTCACGGAGTGACGGTGACGCCTGTCCCCACAAACGATCTCAACTGGCGCGACCGGCTCTTTAGCGTACATTGGCCGCCCCTCACCCGCTGATGCCACGCCAACAGGAAGAACTCAAGATCATCCCGCGCCACATCGCCATCATCATGGATGGCAATGGCCGTTGGGCCAAGGAGCGCGGCCTGCCGCGCACAGAGGGCCACCGCATCGGCGCGGACTCCGTGCGCGCGGTCGTCGAGGAGTGCTCGGAGCTGGGCGTGGAGTTCTTGACGCTCTACGCCTTCTCATCGGAGAACTGGAAGCGACCGAAGCGCGAGGTCTCCGCGCTGATGACGCTGCTGGAGCGGTTCCTCAAAACGAAGACACCCGAAATGATGGAGCAAAACGTGCGGCTACAGGCCATCGGCCGGCTGCACGACCTGCCGCAGGCGGTGCAGGACCAGCTTCATCGGTCGATCGAAAAGACGGCGCAGAACACGGGGCTCACGCTCATCCTCGCGCTCAGCTATGGCGCGCGCGAGGAGATCATCGACGGCGTAAAGAGCTTGCTGGAGAGCATTGAGAAAGGCCACCTGGACAAGGCGATGATCGACAATGACATCTTCGCCAAGCACCTCTACACGCGCTACTACCCGGATCCCGACCTGCTGATCCGCACCTCGGGGGAGCTGCGCATCTCGAACTTTCTGCTCTGGCAGATCAGCTACACGGAATTTTACGTCACCGAGAAGCTCTGGCCCGACTTCCGCAAGCCCGAGCTGCGGGAGGCCGTGCGCGCCTTCGCCGCACGGCAAAGAAGATTTGGCGCGATCTGATTTACGCCGTAAACCCATGCGCACGCGAACGCCGAGTTTTTTGAAACCGTCCATGACACGCTGGCACCACGCTGACGAAATCGTCCCGGACTTTTGCGTCCGGTCAGCGGCCCGTCCGTAGTTATCCATTCTTCCTCCCATCCCATGCCCGAGATCGTCACACGCATATTCATCATCGATCCAGACACCGACTTTCTGGACTGGGCATCCGGCCATCTGAAGGCGCCTGCGGTGACGATTGAGAAATTCTCGAAGGCCGAGGACGCGCTCGTCGCCTATCAGAAAAACCGCTGCGACCTGCTGCTGGCCGAGGTGCGGCTGCCCGGCATGAACGGCATCGACATGCTGAAGCGCATCCGCCAGATCGATCCGAACGGGATGGTGCTGCTCTTCAGCGGCATCGTCAGCACCAGTCATGTGATCGACGCGATGCGGCTCGGCGCGTATGACGTGCTGCAGAAGGAGAAGCTGAACTTTGACCTGCGCGTGGTGGTGGAGAGCGCGCTGCGCGCCGTGGAGGGCAGGCGCACCACGCTGGCAAACGCGGCGGAGATCCCGGCGGAATCCATCCAGGAGACGATCATCGGCCGCTCCTCCCCAATGCAGGAGGTGTTCAAGCTCATCGGCCGCGTGTCCCGCTCCGACGCGCCGGTGATGATCACGGGCGAAAGCGGCTGCGGGAAGGAACTCGTGGCGCGCGCCATTCACAAGTTCAGCCCGCGCACGCAGAAGGAATTCGTGGCGATCAATGTGACGGCGATCCCGGACAACCTGCTGGAGAGCGAACTCTTCGGGCATGAGAAAGGATCGTTCACCGGAGCGATGGCGATGCGCATTGGCCGCTTTGAGCAGTGTGACGGCGGCACCTTGTTTCTCGATGAGATCGGCGACATGCCGCTAGGCGTGCAGAGCAAGCTGCTGCGCGTGCTGCAGGAGGGTGAGTTCTGCCGCGTCGGCAGCAACCAGACGACGAAGAGTGATGTGCGCGTGCTGGCCGCCACAAACCGCGACCTGGAGGATGAGGTGGCGAAGGGAAATTTCCGCGAGGACTTGTTTTATCGCCTCAACGTCGTGCGCATCCACATCCCGCCGCTGCGTGAGCGGCGCGAGGATGTGCGGCTGCTGGCAGAGTTTTTCCTCAACCGGATGTCCGCGCGCAAACGCGGCCTGCAGATGCGCTTCTCCGAAGACGCGCTGGCCGTGCTCGAGGCCTACGACTGGCCGGGCAATGTGCGCGAGCTGGAGAACACCATCCAGCGCGCCTGCGCGCTCTCGAACACCGATGTGCTCCTGCCCGCCGACATCCCGCTGGGCACCAGCGGCAACCGCTACGGCAATGCCACGACCAGCGTCAACCGGATGCGCGATGCGCTGCAAACCTTGCTCAGCGTTTCCCAATCCACACCCGACATGGAACTCATGCCCTGGGTGGAGCGCGAGCTTTCAAAGATGGCCGTGCGCCACTTTGACGACGACCCAGCCCGCGCCGCCAAGTTTCTCGGTGTGCCCATGTCCACGCTCCAGGGACATGTGAGCAAGCCTGCGGACAAGAAAGTGAAGAAGGCGAGCTAGACAAAAAAAGCGGAGCGGCTCTGGGTGCCTTTCGGTCCGTGCCGCCCCGCTTGGAGAGATCATGTGGGTGTTGTCGGCCCGAAGGTCCCCTTGGGAGCTGCTCATGAGAGACGGCCAAGGAGCCGGTGCGAACTGACAATTCGGATTTCATCAGAAATGACGCGGAATGACAAGAACGAATTTTCAGCCGCCTGAAATTCTTTTCCCATCCCGCGCGCTTGATTGGGATGAATCACGCCCATCTCCGCACGCCGCAGGCCATCGGCCGCACATCGCCCGCCCTTGTCACGCTCGTCTCATTGCTGTGCGGAATCGCAGGCTCCTTTGACTTGCGCGCTGCTGACGCGAAGCCAGCGCCGTCTCCGTCACTGAAGGCGCTCAACGCTTATTTCGAGCAGCAAGTCGCCGCGCTCGAAGGCCAGCTCAAACGTGAGGTGAAAACAAAGGAAGACTGGATGGCGAAGAAGGACGAATATCGCCGCCAGCTCCGCGAGATGCTCGGCCTCGATCCCCTGCCCCCGCGCACGGATTTGCATGTGACCATCACCGGCAAGTTCGAGCAGGACGATGTCATCGTGGAGAATCTGCACTTCCAGTCGATGCCTGGTCTTTATGTCACGGCGAATTTTTATCGACCCAAAAAGGGCATCGACTTGATGAAAGGGCTACCTGCCATCCTCTACGTCTGCGGCCACGCGAACAAAGAAAAGAACGGCATCAGCTACGGCAACAAAGCCGGCTACGAGCATCACGGCATGTGGTATGCCAAGCATGGCTTCGTCTGTCTCGTGATCGACACCGTCCAGCTCGGCGAGATTCGCGGCGAGCATCATGGCACCTACAGCAAGGACCGCCTCTGGTGGTTCTCCCGCGGCTACACACCCGCCGGAGTCGAGGCCTGGGCCGGAATGCGCGCGCTCGATTATCTCGAAACGCGCCCCGAAGTGGACAAGGCACGCTTCGGCGTCACCGGCCGCAGCGGCGGCGGCGCGTATTCGTGGTGGATCGCCGCACTCGACGAACGCATCGCCTGCGCCGCGCCGACCGCAGGCATCACCACGCTGCGGAATCACGTCGTGGATGGCTGCGTCGAGGGCCACTGCGACTGCATGTTCATGGTGAACACCTACCGCTGGGACTACGACAAGGTCGCCGCGCTCATCGCCCCGCGCCCGCTCTGCATCGTGAACACCGACAAGGACAACATCTTCCCCATCGACGGTGTCTTCAAAATCTACCAGAGCACGCGCCGCATCTACAAGCTGCTCGACGCCGAGAAAAACATCGGCCTCCAAATCGCTGAAGGCCCGCACGCCGACACGCAGCCGCTCAACGTTGGCGAGTTCCACTGGATGACGCGCTTCCTGCAAGGCGCCGACCTCATGAGCACGCTGGACGCACCGGCGGTGAAAAGCATCGAGATGGAAAAGCTGCGCGTGTTTCCGGTGAACACGGGTGCGATCACCGCGAACACGAGGCCAACGCCCGATCAACTCGGCTGGCCGGCGGATCAGAGCAACACGAGGATTGATGAGAGCTTTGTGGCTAGGGCGGCTGGTGCAGAGGTGCCGGGCATCGCGCTCGAGTGGGACGATGATCGGAAGATGTGGATGGACGCATTGAAGAAGAAATGCTTCGGATCTTGGGCGGGCTCAGAATTGAAAGTGGAGTTTGACCCCAATCGGCGCCAGACGATCACGCCCGCCCCGAGTGTGGAGCCGAGCAACTCGGATGAGCCGCTACGGCGCAGGACGCTGATACCCGCCGCCCCCCGGCTTCCCCTCGCGAGAAACCGCGCTCAAGTCGTCACTGCCAAGGCTCACGGCATCGACGCGAACGCCTCCGCCTTCGCGTATGACATCGTCGGCGAAGGCGATACGAGGCTGATTGTGATTAAGCCCAGCCAAGTCGGTTTCTCCGACCTCGAACTCATCGTCCTCAACGTCCTCGACGAGCAAGCCTGGCACGACTTCGCGAACACTTACGCGCACAAGTTTCCTGATCTCTTCCCTCCAGGCACGAAGACACAGCCGAATGACAACGCCTTCGAGCAAGAGAAGAAAATGTTTGAGAACTTCAAATGGGGCATGGCCTACGTTTGTCCGCGTGGCATCGGGCCGACGAACTGGGACACTCCCGCGGCGAACCCGAACGACAAGAAAGCCGTCGCTGCTGCCGAGAAAGCCCGCGTGCAACGCCTCCGCCGTTTTTACCTCCTCGGCCAGACGCTCGAAGGCCAGCAGGTCTGGGATGTGCGGTGCGCCATCCGCGCCTTGCGCTCCGTCGAGGGACTCGCAAACACGAAGCTCTGGCTGCAAGCCAGCCGCACGCAGGCGGCAAACGCGCTGATGGCCTCGTTGTTTGAAGACAAGATCACGCGCCTCGACCTGCACGAGCTGCCGCACTCGCTGATGCCGGTGTCCGACGGCAAGACATCGCCCGTATCGAGCGGCCTGCCCGCTTACCTGAACATGCTCAAGTATCTCGACATGCCGCAAGCCGTCGCGATGGCCGCTGAACGAACCCGCGTGGTGATCTATGACAATGACAAGGCGGCTTGGTCGTATCCGCAGCAGGTCAGCGACAAGCTGGGCTGGGGAAAGGATAAAAAGGCCGGACTGCAGCTTCGCGATGTGCCGGCGCCGTAGGGGCGGAGGGACGGGCACGGCGTGCCAGAGCCCACGGAAGAGGACGGAATCCCAGACGGGCGCCGCCGACGGATGACGGAGGGAAATGAGGAGCGCTGGCGCTAGGCCAGGATGTCGGAGATGATGGTCGCGCCTTCGACGCCGCTGAGGCGCGCGTCGAGCCCTTGGAACTTGAAGCTGAAGGCGTCGTGCCGAATGCCGAGGAGCTTCAGCATCGTGGCGTGAACATCGTGGACGGTGGCGACCTTCTCGACGGCGGCGTAGCCGAGTTCGTCCGTGGAGCCATGCACCATGCCGCCACGCACGCCGCCGCCGGCCAGCCAGATGGACATGGCCTTGTTGTGATGGTCACGACCACTGCCGCCCTGTGACATGGGCGTGCGCCCGAATTCACCGGCCCAGACGATGAGCGTCTCATCGAGCATCCCGCGCTGCTTGAGATCGGTGATGAGCGCCATGCACGCGCGGTCGATCTCCTGCGCCTTGAGCGCGATGCCTTCCTTCACGCCGCCGTGGTGATCCCAGTCCTTGTGATAAAGCTGGATGAAGCGCACGCCGCGCTCAGCCAGCCGCCGCGCGAGGAGACAGTTCGACGCGAAGGAGCCGTCCCCTTGCTGGCATCCATAGAGATCGAGCGTTCCCCTTCCCTCGCGCGAGAGGTCCGTCAGGTCCGGCACGCTGGCCTGCATTTGAAAGGCCATCTCATATTGGGTGATGCGCGTGGCAATCTCGGGATCATCGACCAGCGCATCGTGCTGCCGGTTCAGGGCGTTGATCGCGGCCACATCGCTGCCTTGCCGCTCACGCGTGATGCCGGGCGGATTGCTGAGGTACAAAACGGGATCTCCCTTCCCGCGCAGATGCACGCCTTGATACCGGCTCGGCAGAAACCCGCTGCTCCACTGCCGCGCGGCGATGGGCTGGTTCTGCCCGCCCTTCCCGAGGGAGGTAAGGACGACGAAGCCCGGCAAGTCAGACGCATCACTGCCGAGACCATACGTCGCCCACGCGCCCATGCTCGGCCGTCCGGCGATCTGCGATCCGGTGTTCATGAACATGTGCGCGGGGTCGTGATTGATCGCGTCCGTCGTCATCGAGCGGATCAGGCAAATGTCGTCGATGACGGATCCGATTTGGGGAAACAGCGCGCAGATCTCGGTCTGGTTTTCGCCGAATTTTGCAAAGGGATGCTGCGGGCCGAAGCATAGCAGCGGCTTGCCCTGGAGCTGCGCGAGCTGCTGTCCCTTCGTCATGCTCTCCGGCATGGGCTTGCCGTTCATCTCTGCCAGTTTTGGCTTTGGATCGAAGGTCTCGAGATGGGACGGGCCGCCGGCCATGGTCAGCCAGATCACACGCTTTGCCTTTTGCGGAAAAGGCAGCGGATGGATCACACCACGCATCGGCTGCGCGGCCGCAGTCAGAGAAGAAGGACGAAGCAGTGACGAAAGAGCCAGGGCACCGAGGCCCTGCGACGTCCTACCGAGAAAGGTGCGGCGGGTTTGGTTGATGATCGGGTTCATGGTGAAAGGCATGGAGTTTGACCGGTGGCAGGTGAACAGTTACCATCGTGAAATGACAGCCACCATTTCAGCCAACGGACTTCTCGAGATTCCGGCCGAGTTTCGTGAAGCTGACGCCATCAAGGGCGACCGGGAGTGTGACATCGAGCGTGTGAGCAGGGGCGAGTATCGGCTGAAGGTCAAGGAAGACAGGGCGGCCGAGTCCGGGCAGTCATGGGTGGACGTCCTTTTGGCATGTCCGGTCAAAGGCTGGTATGAGCCCTTGGAGCGGCTTGAAACCACCGATGATCTGAAAGCCCCCATCAGCTTCGAATGAAATACTTGGTGGACGTCAACGTGCTCTCGGAGCCGACCAAGCCTGTGTCCGCTCAGAGGGTAACGGACTGGCTGAATGTAAACAGCGCTGACTGCGTGGTGGATGCGGTCGTGATGGCCGAGATTTGGCGTGGCGTGGGTGCCCTCCCCGCAGGTCGCCGGAAGGAATCCTTGATCAAGTGGTTTCATGATTTGAAGGCCCGTCTGCCTTGTCTGGACTGGACCCTCGACACCGCGCTCGAGTGGGGACCTATCGTCACCCGTGTCAAGGACTCGGGTTTCACCATAGAAATCCGCGACACCATGATCGCCGCCACCGCGCAAAAATACGGACTCACCGTCGCCACCCGGAACGTCGATGACTTCACCCGGTGCGGGGTGCATGTGTTGAACCCGTTTGAGTGACGTGTTCATCAGCTTCGCGTGATGGTCTCGTGCAGGTTCAGCAGCACACGCGCGAGGTGCGTCCATGCAGCAAGCTCGCTTGCATCCAAGTTTGCAGGCGCAGGGGTGAGGCCTGTCTTGAGAAGGTCCGCCGCTGCCTTGGCGTCCTTGCGGTAGTCGGCAAGATGTTCTTCGAGCAGCGGTCGCACGGTCTTCATCTCGTCCGCGCGCGGGTCACGCTGGAGGACCTGCTGCCACGCCCAGACGATGCGTTCCTCGGTCGTGCCTTTGCACTCGCTGAGGATTCGCGCGGCGAAAACGCGCGCTGCCTCGACGTACGTCGGATCATTCAGCAGCACCAGCGCCTGCTGCGGGATGTTTGAGCGGTTTCTCTCGGCGGCGCACTCTTCGCGGCTGGGCGCGTCGAAGGCGACCAGCGACGGATGCAGGAAGCTGCGCTGCCACCAGGTGTAGAGTCCCCTGCGATACTGCGCGTCGCCAGTGTCAGCGGCCCACTCGCGCGCCGGGAAGTTCAGGTTCTCCCAATAGCCTGCGGGTTGATACGGCTTCACGCTCGGACCGCCGATCTTCGGCGCGAGCAGGCCTGCGATCTCGAGCGCGTTGTCACGCACCAGCTCGGCATCGATGCGAAAGGCGCTCTGCCGCGCGAGCTCGCGATTGTACGGATCTGCGGCGACCACGTCCTTTGCGGCCACGGATGCCTGGCGGTAGGTGCGGCTCGTCACGATCACGCGCACCATGTGCCGGAAGTCCCACCCGCTGTCCATGAACTCGCACGCCAGCCAGTCGAGCAGTGCCGGATTCGCCGGCGGCTCTCCTTGCGCGCCGAGATCATCCACGACCTTGCTCAGCCCGACGCCGAAGAATTGTTTCCACAGCCGGTTCATCACCGTGCGCGCGGTCAGCGGATTCTCGCGCGAAACAAGCCAGCGCGCGAGATCCAGGCGCGTCGGCTCGCGCCCCTGGATCTTTGGCTGCGGCAGAAAATGCGGCAGCGCCGCCTTCACGATCTCGCCGCTCTCGTCCATCCAATTCCCGCGCGGCAGGATGCGCACCACGCGCTTCTCAGGCGTGCTCACGGAGACGATGCACTTCGGCGCGCCGTTTTCGAAGTCCGCCTTCTCCTTCTCCACCGTCGCGATCTCCGCGCGCAGCGTGCCCAGCTCGGGCGCGATCTGCTTGAAGGCGGCCTTCACCGTTGCGGTCTGCGGAGGCGTGCGTTTCTCCGGCGCGATCTTGAGGAGGCCGGCGATCTCGGCCGAAGGCAGCGCCGTGTCGGGGGCGCGCAGCGGACCCGGCGCGCTGGTGGAGAAAATGCGGAGATTGGCGATCTCGTGGTTCTCTCCGTATGCAAAAGTCAGCGTGAAGGTCACGGCGGCATCCGCCCCGATGAGCGGTGTGGCAAGCTCGAGATAGAGTGATTGATCCGCACCCGCGCCACCGAGCACGCCCCAGCCGTTCTCCTTTTGATTTGCGATGCCGTCGATGACCTTTGCGGCATCGAATCCCGGTTGATGGAATGTGGCGCTGGCGTGCGCGACGGTGAGCTGTGCCGGCTTCTTCTTCGTTCCCGCGCTGACGGTGATCTCGCTGAGGACGAAGTTGCCATTCGCCGCGAGGCCGATGCCGGGTGATTTCTCCTTCAGCGCGTCGATGCGGAATCCCGTGACGTGCCCGCCTCCCGTCTTCACGGTGATCGTGTAGATCTCGGTGCCGTCGTTCTGCTGCCGCTCCGTGCGCTTTGCGTCGATGCTGCCGCGCACGATGCCGTCCTTATCCGCCTTGAGCACGATGTTCTTCTTCGCCGATGCGGCGGTGGCCGCCTTCACCGGTTGCCACGCCGCGCTGTCGTTGCTGGCGGCCAGCGCGCGCATTTCCCACGCAGCCTGCGCCACATCGAGGTCCGGCCTCGGCGCGGCAAATTCCGCCTGCAATGCGGCGAGACGTTTCTCCAGGCCGGCGAGACGTCCCTCGCCTGCTGCATCCAGCACGGCGATGCCCGGCTCACGTCGGCCGATGATCGGCTCCTTGAGGTCCGCGAAGAACGCGCCCATCGCATAAAAGTCGCGCTGGGTCAGCGGATCAAATTTGTGGTCGTGGCACTGGCTGCATCCGGTCGTCTGACCCATCCACGCATTGCCCACCGCGCGCACGCGGTCCGTCAGCATGCGCTGCTCGTAGTCCTTCGGCTGCGCGCCGCCTTCTTCGGTGGAGAGGATCAGCCGGTTGAATGCCGAGCCGATGCGCGTCTCCTGATTTGCATCCGGCATCAGATCACCCGCGAGTTGCTCTTCGGTGAAGCGGTCGAAACGTTTGTTTTCGTTGAAGGCCCGGATCACATAGTCGCGGTAGGGCCACACGTTGTGCGGATTGTCGCTGTGATACCCGATCGTGTCGGCAAAGCGCACCACATCCAGCCAGCCGATGGCCATGCGCTCCCCGTAATGCGGGTTCGTCAGCACGCGGTCCACGAGCCGCTCGTAGGCATCCGCGGAAGTGTCGTTCACGAACGCTGTGACCTCCGCCGGCTTTGGCGGCAGCCCCAGCAGATCGGAATACACACGGCGGATCAGAGTGCGGCGGTCCGCTTCATTTGATGGCTTCAGGCCGATCTCCTCCAGCCGCTTCCGCACCAGCGCGTCCACGCCGTTGTCACCGGCCGGCACCGCAGCCTTCACCGGCGGCTCGTAGGCCCAATGCTTCTGATAGGCCGCTCCCTGCGCGATCCACAGCTTCAAGACCTCCTTCTGCCGCGACGTGAGTTTCTTGTGCGAGTCCGGCGGCGGCATCAAATCAATCGCATCCGCTGTGACGATGCGCGAGACCAGCTCGCTCTCATCCGGCTTCCCCGGGATGAACGCCTCCGCCTTCACCGCCTCCTCCCGCACGTCCAGCCGCAGCTTGGCCTCGCGATGCTTCGGATCCGGCCCATGGCAGTAGAAGCAATTGTCCGACAACATCGGCCGCACATCGCGATTGAACTCGATCTTCGCCGGCAGGGGCGGTTCCCCTGCTCCCACGGTCATGGCTGCGGCGGAGGCGATGGAAATAAGGAGGGCGGTGTGGGTGATCATGCGTGCCGGTGAGAAGGATACGCGCGGGAGCATCCATTTTTGATCTTCCTCGCTGAGTTGTCCCATCCCATCGCCCTCGATCCGCTCCACACGCGGGCAAGCAAGTTGAAACAGGCCCGCCGCGACCCGGGCAAGCCCTTTGCAGCGCGGTCCACACGAGCAGGGCAAAGGCGACACGACCAATCATCTTTGGGACAGGTGAGCTTCAATGCTGTCCACCACGGCACCGGCGACCACGGCCCATCGGAATGCGGTAGTCGAACCAAGGATGACGGACCGCTCGTCGGCACATCGGCGCGTACCTGAGCGACCCTTTGCAGCATCCAAATCTGTACCTGTGCTCAGCGAACTGGCGCTCGACGACTAGCTCGAGGGTTCTTCACGCCCCCACCACCTTTGTCACCGTCGGTGATGGCGCCGCCTCGCCGCCGTCGTTGGCGGCGACGATTTGAAACGCGACCGTCGTCCCTGCCGTAAGTCCCTTGAACACGTAGTCCAGATCCTCCGTGCGCTCCACAAAGCGGAAGGCCGCATCCACGCCCTGCACCTGAATGAAGGCGCGGTAATAGGTGGCGCGGCGCGCGTGGGGCCACTCCGCCAGCTCGCGGCCCGCGCCCGCTGCCGTCAGCGTCAGGCTGGCCACCGCCTCGGGCGGGTTCGGGTTGGCCGGGATGTTCAGCCCCATCTGCTCCCAGCGCGGGTCATCGTCCTCCATCACATCGCGCAGTTCCGCAATGGTTTGCCACTGAATGGTGGCCGCCCCGCCCTTGCCTCTGCGCCACCCTTCAATTCTAACAGAGCGGGCCTTGGAACATCCAAAGCGGGACGGCCGCTCTAGTTCACCTTCACATCGACTTTGGGCAGCGCTTTTTTCAAAGCTGCTACCTGTTGGGGCGTGAAGCATGCACCGGCCGAGAGCGAGAGTGTGGTGAGCTTGCCTTTAAGGCCGCTGAGATGCTTCACCCACTCGTCCTTGTCGTTTAAGTCCCCTCCGGCCACCCGCAAAGATGTGAGAGCCTTTAGATTGGAAAGCAAGGCGGCATTCTTGGCCTGGAATGCGGGATGGTTACCCACCGTTAGATCGCGGAGCTTTGGGAGGGCCGCAAGATGCGTAAGGCCGCTGCCCGTGATCAGGGTTTTCTCAGTGCCACTGATGCCGAGGACTTCGAGGTTTTTGGCCTGCGCAACCACCACCAGCCCGTCATCACTCAGCTGGTTGTTCGGCATAGACAAGCTCGTCAATTTGGTTCGCGCGCAGATGGCCGGAAGGTTCTCTTCCGTGATGTTGGAACCGGCATTGATCGTACGAAGCTCCTTGAGCGGAGGTACTTTGGCGAAGTCGGCGGCGGAGAACTGCGGGGCTGGCAGGCTTACCAGCGCCCGCAGCTTGGGGAAGTCTGGCATGTTGGCGAAGTTTGCTGGATTGAACTGTGGGAAATTCATGTCGAGCTGATCGAGCGCTGGAAGCGGCCCGATGAGATGGAGCCCCGCACCCGTGATCTTGTCGCAGATGGGAAAGTCCAATTTGGTGAGATCGTCTAAGCCAGCGAACCAGCTCAAATCATCATCGGTGATGTTCCATTTTAGATTGGCATCGGGCGTCTCGATTCGGAGGATGACAACCCGGCCCGGGCGAATTTTGTCGCCTGATGTGAGCGCTCGTTCACCCGTTCCGTCTTTCACCACCACCGTCGCGCCGAGCGACAGCAGCCAGTCCAACACCTCCCGCTGGGAATGTGTGACCGCTACGTTGCCCTGCCCCGGCGCAGCAGGCGTTTTCGTCTGCGGTGGAGCGGAGGCGTGACCTGCCGCCCTGTCCGCTCCGGAGCCTGAGATAGCGTCCACATACTGCCGGACTATCGTCGCGTGGTCGATGCGGTTTTGCTGGGTGAGCGTGCTCTCGATCTGCTTTAGGCGGGTGAAGAGTGGTCCAGTGAGGGCTTTGAGATTGGCAGCGCGGGTGGCTGCGAGCTTGGCAAAGGCATCTCGATAAATCTGGCGCAGGCCTTTGAGCGTGGCGGGCGTGGAGTCGGTGTCCTCGGCAGGGAGCGGACAGGACGTGGCGAGGGCTTCGAGCCCTCGGCCGCTGACTGAATCCGACCCGGACTTGGAAGGTCTGGCTAGGGCCCCGATTAGCTTTTTCTCCGCTTCCAACACTAGCACGCCATCGAGATCGCCCTTCTGCTTCGCATCAGCGATCTTGCGGTCAAGGCCGCCGAGGTAGCTGGTGTTCAGCTTCGCCACATCCGCGTCGAATGGCGCGTTGACGCGCTCAGCCTGGAGCTTCACAAATTGCTCATGCAGCGTCTTGAGTTCCGGGATCGCTGCCATCCCATCCACCACCTTCGCCTGCTCTGTCATTTTCTTATCCAAAGCCAATTCCGCCGCGCGCGTGTCATTGCCTTTCCCGTCGATGCCGATGATGTGGAAGGCTTCGGTTGCGGGTATCCCGTCGAGGTTGATGACTTCAATGTCGTGAATCGTTCCCTCCAAGTTGGCTAGCGTGATTTTGCCGGCTGGTACTTCGCCGTTAGTTGCAACAGCAAGTATTTTGTCATCGCATCGCGTGACGAGATGGTTCTCGAACACTGCGAATTCCCACCGATGAGGCTGTTTCGAGGTTGGCGTGGAGAACGTTTGCAGTTTTCGGGTTGACCCGGCTTTGTTACCCGTTTCCCGATTCCAGAGTTCTATCGAGTGTGACAAAAAATTATAGTAGCTCGCGTTGTCGCAGTCGTGCAAGCGTATGGAAAATTCGCCACTGATCACAGCCCGTAGTGCGCAGTTGTTCAGCGCACCCATGGGTGGAGACAGGCCAACATAGGTGCTGACTTTGCTAACGCTCAACGTGCCGTTATCCCATTTCACACCGCTGTCCGGCTTGCGCAAATTTAAGGGCAAGTCCTCGAATTTGGTAAACACCTTCAACCACTGGCCGGGAGGGAAGGCGGCGGAAGACGCGGAGACAGGGAGGGGCGAAGACTTGGAGATGGGGAGAGTCGGAGTGGTGGAGACGGGCAGGGCCGGAGAGGTAGAAGCAACGGCGGGAGGCTGGCGCAGGTCATTGCCCTTTTCAGCAACGCCGAGAATCTTCAATGCCTCGGCCTCGGGGATGCCGTCGAGGTTGATGACTTCGATGTCGCGGACGGCCCCACGGCCGTATATCGCAAACGAACCTGGATCGAGCAAATCCGTGCTCACTGGCGCGATCAGTTCCGAGTTCAGACGGCTGTAAACAACGGAGCCAACGACGCCCAGTTCCAGCATGTACGAGTCGCCGTCGTTGATCGGCGGATTGGGCAGGTGTGACGTCAGCAGCTTGCTATCTGCGGAAACGCGGTGCTCTCGCATCACCCGCAGATGACCGGTATCCATGATGGCGGCCATGATGTCTTCCAACCGCTTGCTTGAATACCGCGCTTTGATCTGCGTGGACTTGTTGCCTGTGTTGCGGACACGCAGGCGGATTCCGCCGTTCGTCACCTCGGCGAATGCCTTCAAGCCGACACCTGATTGGTCCGCCCTCACGGAGAGCGCCTTGCCTGACGGCACGATCCAGCCGTCCTCAAACTTGAGTCCGCTGTCAGCCTTGCGCATTTCCTCCGGCAAGTCCTCGAGCTTGGTGAACACCTTTACCCACTTGCCTGGGAGGAACTGCTGTGCTGAGGAATCCGAAATCGACGATTTGGCATTTGAGATCGGCGCAGCAGGGGCGGCGGACTTCGGCGCCTCACGTAGTTTGACCGGCGCGCTGCCGATAGCAGAGGAGCTCGTTGAAGCCGGGGGTTTGCCAGCTTCACCACCATCGGCTGGCGCGGTGGCGCGCGTGCCCCGCATCATGACCGCCCCGCCGATGATGACGACGGCGGAGATGAGGGTGGGCACGACCCATGCGAGGGTCTTGGAAGTAGGCTGGGACGTGCTGGACGAGGCACCGGCCTTCCCTGGTGCCTCGGGGGCGGCTGACGAGCGCACCGGCACGTTTGCGCTCTTGCCCATGGGCTTCTGCGGGCCTTTCGCGCCGGGCTTCTGGGCGACCGCCGCCTTCGGAATCGCGGCGCTGGAAGCGCCTCCTGACTGAACGAGGGGCATCGTGAGGATGGTATCGAGATCACGGCGGATCTCACCCGCAGTGGAGTAGCGCTCCTCGCGGTCGTACTTCATCGCCTTTGCCACGATCTGGTCAAAGCGCGGGTCGATGTCCCGGATCATCACCGAGGGCATGGTGAACATGCCGCGCGGCACATTGCCGGTGAGCATCTGGTAAAGCATGACGCCGACGGCATAGAGGTCGGCGCGGCCATCGACTGTCATGCCAAGGGTGAGCGCCTCCGGGGCGACATAGTCCGGCGTGCCCATGGCGAGCCCGGTTTTCGTGAGGCCGGAGGATTGCGAGGGATCATCCACCTTTGCGAGGCCGAAGTCGGCCACCTTCACCTCACCATCCATGTTGATGAGCACGTTGCTAGGCTTGATGTCCCTGTGGATGACGCCGTGCTTATGCGCGTAAGCGAGCGCGTCACAAACATGCGCGGTGATGGCGAGCGCGTGCTCGGGCGGCAGGCGCCCCTGGCTCTGCACCATCTGGTGAATGTCAGTGCCATTGATGAAGGACATGACGAAGTAGAGCTGCCCCTCGCTCGTCTCGCCGAAGTCATACACCGGCACGATGGCCGGATGCTCCAGGCGAGCCATGATCTTGGCCTCGTTCTTGAAGCGCTCCGAGTAGCTGGTGTCCTCGTCATCGACTTCGGGCGGAAGAATCTTGATCGCGACAGGACGGTCCAGCGCTCTTTGCTTTCCTCTATAAACTGCGCCCATGCCGCCCCTGCCGATGAGGGCCTCGATCTCATACTGCGGCAGCAGCTTGGCGAGATGCTCCGGCGCGGGCGGCTGCCATCGGAAGCCGCCACCCTGGGTGCGCTGGTAGCCAGTCGGCGTCGGACCGGGAAGGGATTCGTCGGGCATAGAAGCCAAGTTTTATCGCGAAGTGATGAACGACACAAGCTGCAAGTCGGCGCTAGCGAGGGATGCCGGTCCTCGGGTGGCGCGCATGGTATTTGCGCTGGGCTGGCGTAGCGGCTGGCGTAGCGGCTGGCGGCGGCAGGGGTGAGTCAGCCGCGTGGCTGGGGTCGCGGATGGCGAGGCCGCCTCATCGTCAGTCCCTCCACCAATACAAATACGGCTCGGGCGCGAGCTGCATGAGCACGATGCTGGCGATGAACACCAGAGCATACAGCGCAAAGTAAGGGACAAGCCATCGCCACCGGGCGACGGACAGACAAACCGGAATGGCTATCGGCAGCGTGACCAAGCTCACGAGTAGAAGCACCCAGAAGTAACTCGTGGCAATCGTGGCGTGCGTGAGCAACGCAGGCGGGAATCCCGCCTCGCCGATCCCAGCGGGCCAGCCGCCGAGGGTCCGGTGCATGTGAAACGCCAAAGAGTAGAACAAGCCGCGCGCAAGAAGCCCGGGCGAACCCGAAACGATGATGCAGGTGGGAGACGCTCTCATGGGGCCATATCAACGCTTCGACTCAGGCGTCGGCGAGCGCGCGGCGGCGATGACACGGCTGAGGCCATGCGAGCGGTGGCTTGCATCTGGTATGCCCGGTCTAGGGGTTGTCTCGGGATATCTCTTCTCCCTGTTCATTGTAGTGAATCCAAGTTCCTGACCGCCGACCTCTCTCATACAGTCCTCTGTAGCGAATCTTGCCGCTGGGAAAGTAGCTTAGACAGGTGCCATGCTGGGCATCATCTGCCCACGGCTCCGTCTGGGAAATGGCCCCATTGTCGTGGTATCGTGTCTCGGGGCCATGACGCTTGCCCTCTCGGTAGGTAGTCTCGCAACATGGGCTGCCAGAGGCGAAGTAGTCCCGCCAGATGCCGGTGAAGGATCGTGGCGGGATGGTATGGTGCGGCAGAAGGCTTGGCACCAGCTCGGTGGAAACAAGTCCTGGCTCGAAACGTCCGATCTCAAACCTGAGGAACAATGACTCGTCGAGCCGGTGCAGATAGATAGTCCCGTTCATGTAGCCAAAGCCGGGCTTCAACGTCTGGGCCGAAGGCCCTATAATCTCCTTCACCTGCTTCAAGGAGATGCCTGCTTTCAACCGGCCACGCAGTTCGTTCCACTTCGACGCTAGCGATGGCGTGAAAGTGACGCGAAGACGACGGGCGGCTTCATCACGGACATCTTGCCGTGGATCGTCTAAAGACCCGGTGCTCTTCTCGGCACCAAGTGCTGAGATCGCTAGCAGGAGAACGATTGAGTGTGTCTTCACGCGCTGTGGTGGGCTCATGTTCGCTGGGATGCGCCGCGAGGGTAACTGTAATTCAATGGGCGGGCCAATCTTTCTCCTACTCTTCCTCGCGGGAAGCTGAGCTTTCGTGATGACGCCGACTGAAAGGGAGGAACAGGCGGAGTCGGAGGAAGATGAGGATTTGGTAGCCGACGATCTGATCAGCGATGCCGTAGCGGCCGAAGGCTGGAAGCCTCGGTCCTCTGTCGGGCTGGAAGCCCTATCTCCGTTGATGGCGCTCCATCACTCGCCGCTCACTCCCGGGCGGCAGCGGGCTCCACTGGCCCGTGGTCCAGTCGAGGGCTTCGAGGGCGGGGAGGCGCTTTTTGTAGTCGTAGGCGCTGCTCTCGCGGGTGGCGTAGCCGGGGTAGTAATGGCGGTGGCCGAGCGCGCGGCTGTGCTCGATCTCCTTCAGCAGGGTGAGCACGCCGGGGCTGCGCGCGGCGAAGTCGGGGTGAAACATGCCGTAGATGCTGGAGGCGGCGTGCTGCCCGAGGGCGAGGAAGCTGGCGGCGATGAGCCGGCCGCCGAGCAAGGCGCGGAACTCGAGGCACTCACACGGCCGCGCGGCTGGGTCTTCCTTGGCGATGAAGTCGAAGAGGGTGTCGGGGATGCAGGTGCGGAAGCGGGTCTTGTGAAGCTGAAACAACGCCTGCACATCCGCGCCGGCGCGCGCGGGGATGATCTCCCACTCGAGGTCGGTGTTCCGCGCCCACACGCGGCGCTGGCTTTTGGTGGCGGCGAAGCGCGGGAGATCGACGCGCAGGGGCTGGATGAGCTGGAGCGCGGAGGCGGCCTCGTCATACTGAAGGCTGTAACGGAAGAAGCGCGGGCCGAAATGCCGCCACCCGCCGGCCCAGAGCTGGTCCATGAGCGCGGGCGGCACGGCGTCCGCCTCGAACGCATCATCGATGTAGGGTTCTGCGTGCAAGTTTGGAGTTGCAACTTGTGCGCGCACGAGGCGTTATAGCAACCGCATGAAGCATTTTTCGCGGCTGGTTCTTTTCGTTCTCTTGTCCCTCTCATCGGCGGGGCTGCAGGCGCAGACGACGGCCACGACGGGAACCACGACCACGGCGACGACGAGCACGCTGACTTCATCCGCGCTGGCCGTTTACAAGCTGACCTTCGAGGTGGCCGGGGAGACGATCAACTACCGGCCCTATCAAGGCGGCTACTACATCGCGCCGATCCAAGGCGGCACGGGCAGCCTGATCCTGACGCTGACGACGGGCGGTGTGAAGACCTTCTACACGTATTCAAACTTCGGCGAGCTGTTCGTGGCGGTGAAGGGTGAGAGCCGCAAGGTGGTGATGTCCGCCACAGCGGCGAACACGGTCTCGACGACGACGTTTTTCGCGATCGGCTCGGCCAATGACCTGCGGCACATCGAGACACGCAGCGGGGACTCCTCGATCTATGTGGCGAAGCTGCTGAAAGGCTACGCGGTATCCGCCGACAGCGAGAAGGATCTGCCATACGGGAGCAGCAGCGCGAACGACATCGGCGTGGCGGGCGTGAGCTTCCTGCGTGCGACGCTGGACGACGGCCTGACTGAAGACGCCATCAACAACAACCGCACCGTGGCCACTGAGGTGACGACGATCCAAACGCAGCTCACCACGGACGGCTTCACCAATGGCACGACCACGACGGCCACCAACTCGACTGCGAATGCGGCGGCGGGAACGAACACCGGGGGCACCACCGCAACGACGGGCGGCACCACCGCGACGACGGGGGGCACGACGGCCACCACGGGCGGTACGACGACGACCACGGGGGGCACGTCCTCGGCCCGGTGAGGCGCGTGGGCGTATCCTGCGGCGGCTGACGTGCTGACGGTTTGCATCCCTCCTGCTGCGGAGTAAAAGTCGGCTGATGTCGGAGCCCCTGACCACCCTTCTCGACGCGCTGCCTGCGCGGAAGTCGCCGTTGATGGCGCGCTTTGCCACGCTGCTGGAGCCGAAGACCTCCGCACAGATGGAGGCGCTGGCGCGCGAGTCGCGCGCGATCACGCGGCGGAACTTCGGCAGGACGATGCGGCTCTTCGCTCCGCTTTATCTCTCGAACGAATGCATCAACAACTGCAAGTACTGCGGCTTCTCGCGGGACAATCCCATCTTGCGCGTGACTTTGTCCGTGGAGCAGGTGGTGCGTGAGGCGGAGCATCTCGTGGCGCAGGGTTTTCGCAACGTGCTGCTCGTCGCGGGCGAGCATCCGCGTTTCGTCAGCGATGGGTATATCGAGGCGTGCATCGCGGCGATCCGCGAGTGCGTGCCGACGGTGGGCATCGAGGTCGGGCCGATGGAGACGCCGGAATACAAGCGCATGGTGGAAGCGGGATGCGAGGGGCTGGTGGTTTATCAGGAGACGTATGACCGCGCGGTGTATGCCGACATGCACACGGCCGGGCCGAAGCGGGACTTTGACTGGCGGCTGGCGTGCGCGGAGCGCGGCTATGCGGCGGGGTTCCGCCGCATCGGCATCGGCGCGCTCTTCGGTCTCTCAGACTGGCGGGTGGAGGCGCTGCGGCTCGCCGCGCATCTGGAGCATTTGTACAAGCATTGCTGGAAGGCGGTCTTCACCGTGGCCTTTCCACGGCTGCGTCCTGCGGCGGGCGGCTTCGCGCCGCTGACGGATTTCCCGGACGCGGCGCTGGTGCAGACGCTGTGCGCGTTCCGCATCACCTTTCCAGAGGCGGGGATCGTGCTGAGCACGCGCGAGCCAGCGGCCTTGCGGGATGCACTGTGCACGCTGGGCGTGACGATGATGAGCGCGGGCAGCCACACGGAGCCCGGCGGCTACACGGGCGCGGGGAATGACGACCTGCACCTCACGGTGCGCGGCAGACGCGTGGAGATGAACGAGCGCGCCGGATGCGAGAAGGCAGAGGGGCAGTTCGGCATCGCGGATGATCGCTCGGTCGAGGACGTGACGCGGATGCTGGCCTCGCAGGGGATGGATCCCGTGTGGAAAGACTGGGACCCTTCCATTCTCGAACCCCTGGCTGCTTGAGCTGAATTTGCGATGACGATCACACTGAACGGAGAGAAACGGGAATGCGCGGAAGTGAGCACGCTGGGCGCGCTGCTTGAGCAAATCGGCCTCGGCGGGAAGCCTGTGGTGGTGGAGCACAATCAACGCGCTCTTTTTCCACGCGAGATTACGGGCGCGGCGCTCAGCGACGGCGATGTAATCGAGATCGTGCAGGTGACGGCGGGCGGCTAGGCCTTGAAGGCCCACTCGAGGAGCGCCTCCGCGTCCTTCCACACGCTCCCCGACGTGTCGTTCAACACGACTACGATACGGCGCTTCCCGTTCTTCTCGCCGCTGGCCACGAGGCAATACCCGGCGGCCTCGGTGAAGCCCGTCTTCATGCCGTCGCAATACGCGCTCCCACGCAGCACGCGGTTGGTGTTTTCGAGCACGACGGTCCCCTTCGGCGGCATCTCGAACTTGAAGCTCTTCAAGCGCACCATCGCGCGGACATCGGGCAGCTTGTCCACGGTCTTCGCGATCTCCGATAAATCGCGCGCCGTGGAATACTGCTCCGGTTGCTCGCCGACGGAGGGAAGGCCATGCGGATTGACGAAGAAGGAGTTTTGCAAGCCGAGCTTTGCGGCGCGCGCGTTCATCTTCTCGGCGAAGGCTTCGAGCGAGCCCGCGTTGTCACGCGCAAGTGCCTGCGCGATGTCGTTGGAGCTCTTCACGAGCAGGGCGGTCAATAGATTGCGCCGCGTGTATTCCTGGCCGGCCTTCAAGCCGATGCGCACCGGCGCGCAAACGGTGTCCCGCTGCTCGATGGTCACGATGTTGTCGAGGTCGCCGCCTTCCACGATGACGAGCGCGGTAAGCAGCTTCTGCGTGCTGGCGATGGGCCCTCGCTTGTCCGCGTTCTTCTCCCACAGCACATCGTTGCTCTGCACGTCGATGACGATGGCCCGCTCAGCGGTGACGGAGGGGACGGGGCCGCGGAGCTGCTTGATCTCGAGCTCACGGCGCACGCGCTTTGTTTTCTCCACCTCGGCGGTGAGCTGGATGCGCAGGGCCTCGGCCTGCTGCTCACGCTGGACGATCTGCGCCTGCAGGGATTCGATGGCACCGCGCTCGGCGGCGACCTTCTGCTCGCGCTTGATAAGGTCGATCTCCTTTGCGCTGGCCTCTTCCTCCCGCCATTTGAGGCGCGCCTCCTTTTCAGGGTCGTTGCACGAGGAAAGCGGAAGGAGAAAGGAGAAAATCAGCAGCCAGGCGAGGGGCCGACTTGAGGAAACAAGCATGTGGGGGCGATTGGCGGGCATCAGATTTCTGCGAGCAGGGACTTGAGCTGCGCAGCAGGCCATTGGCCGGGCGCGTTCGAGTCACCGAGGAAGCCGTAGTTGAGCAGCGAGCCGCACTTTGCAAGCAGCAATCGCGATACGCGGCCCCACGGGCCCATTCCCATCACCGAAATGCGCAACCGACGCTTCGTCGTGACGAGTTTTGCCATCCGCAGCAGGTCGTCCGGCGAGTTGATGAAGGCGGCGATCTTCACCGTGTCGATGCCGAAATTCTCAGCGAACGAGATCGCGCCTTCGAGCACCTCGTCCGACGGCGTGGCCTGAAAATCGTGAAACGAACCGACGATGGGCACGCCCCGCGCGCGCGCCGCTTCGACGAGTGGCTTCATCTGCGCCACGCTTCGAAGCTCGATGTCGATGAGCGCGGCAAGGTCGATCAACGGCGCGATCAATGCGGCGCGCTCGTCCGCACTCTCCGAACCCTGACCACCCTCGGCCGGGTGGCGCGCCGTCAACAAAATGGGCACGCTGATGGCGGCAGCAAGCGCACGCACGTCCGCCGCAGGAAGGTTGATCAAATCCAGCCGGAGCTCCACCGCATCGCAGCTCGCGGCCAGATCAATGGGCAGCGCGGCAAGGGTTTCCGCCGCGCTGACCACCCCGACGGCGAGCGGGCGGGAGGACATGAGCAGGTTTTTGGAAGAAACAAGTTGTGGCATTTATTAGAACGAGTATAATTTAATGTAACTTTAATATCGAGTAAACTGAGTCCAAGTCATGCTGGGTCGAAAACAGGAGATCAATTTGCAGCTCACCGAACTGGTGGACAGCGCCCTGCTGGCGGTGGCGATGTGGGCGGGGCACTTTCTTCGCTCCAGGGTGCTCCAGCCCATGTTCCCGGATCTGGAGGTCGTGGCACCGTTTGCGGAGCTGTTTTGGGTGATGGCTGTCATCGTGCCGTTCACGCCCATCGTGCTGGAAGCGCGCGGTTTTTACAACAACATCCTGAACAAAACCCAGCGTCAGTCGCTGCGGCAGTTGTTTGAGGCGCTCGTGGGCGTGGGCATGATCGTGGGAGCCTTCGTGGTCTTCTTCCGCTGGCAGGTGCCGAGCCGGTCCGTCGTCCTGATCGCCGTGCCGCTTTCCGCATTGCTGCTCATGTCGCGCGAGTTCTGGCAGCGCAGGTTTGTGAAAAGGCGGCTGGTGAGCGGCGGCTCCCGGGAGCGGGTGCTCCTCGCTGGCACGCCGGGTGATACGCAGCGTCTTTTGGACGGGATGACCGATGATCAGAAAGCGGAGATCCAGATCATCGGGCAGATCGACATCACCTCGTGCCCGCTGGAGGAACTCACCACCGCGATGCGTAACGGAGCGGTGAGCCGCATCATCTTCGCGGCTCAGCATGTGCATTTCAGCCGCATCGAGGAAGCCGTGCAAGCCTGCGAAACCGAGGGCGTGGAAGCATGGATCGCGTCTGACTTTTTCCAGACGGCCATCGCGCGGCCGACCTTCGACATGCTGGGCGGGAAGCTCATGCTCGTCTTCCACAGCACACCGCAAATATCGTGGTCGCTGTGGGCAAAGGACATCATCGATCGTCTCGGCGCGCTGGTGCTTCTGGTGCTAAGCGCTCCCGTCTGGCTGGTGGCGGTGGCGGGCATCCGGCTCTCATCAAATGGGCCGGTTTTCTTCCGCCAGGAAAGGTCGGGACGATATGGGAAGGCCTTCCGCATGTGGAAGTTCCGCACCATGCACACCGATGCGGAGGCGCGGCGGGAGCAGTTGGAAGCGCGCAATGAAATGAGCGGGCCCGTCTTCAAGATCAAAAACGACCCGCGCATCTTCTCCTTCGGCTCCTGGCTGCGGCGCACCAGCATGGATGAGCTGCCGCAGTTGCTGAATGTCATCCGCGGTGAGATGAGCCTTGTCGGCCCACGGCCGCTTCCCGTTTATGAAATCCAGCGCATTGAAAAAAGTGCGCAGCGCCGTCGGCTCAGCGTGAAGCCAGGCCTCACCTGTCTCTGGCAGATCAGCGGCCGCAATGCCATCTCCAGCTTCGATGACTGGGTGGCGCTCGATCTTAAGTACATCGACAACTGGTCGCTCTGGCTGGATCTGCAAATCCTCGCGCGCACGCTGCCCGCCGTCATGCGCGGCTCCGGCGCCTCGTAGCGCAGATCACACGCGGGAACTTGCAGGGTCGAGCCCCTCGCGCTTGCAATCGTCACACGCCGCACACAGAGTGGTTTTCGGAATGAGCGGAGCAAATCCCGACATCATCATCGTTGGCGCAGGTTTGTCGGGCCTGGCGTGCGCGCGCAGACTGGCGAAGGCGGGCCTGCGCTTCACGCTACATGAGGCGTCCGGCGCTCCTGGCGGCCGCGTCCGCACCGATGAGGTGGATGGCTTTCTGCTCGACCGCGGCTTCCAAGTTTTCCTCCCCGCCTATCCAATGGCGAAGAAGCTCCTCGACTACGACGCACTCGACCTGAAGCCCTTCTTCCGCGGCGCCGATGTCTTCCATGCTGGCGCATTCCGTCGGCTCGCCGATCCCTTCCACCATCCGCAGCAGGCCTTCCGCCGGCTGCACGACAGCCTCGTGCCGTGGCGTGACAAATGGTTCACGCTCCTGCTGCGCAAGGAAGTCTTCGGCACCAAGGAAGTCCCCCGCGCGATGAAGGAGCAGACCACCGAGGATTTTCTCCGTGACTACGGCTTCAGCGATCTCTTCATCGACCGCTTCTTCCGTCCCTTCTTCGGCGGCATCTTCACGGAGAAAGATCTGCGCACCTCCTCCCGCATGTTCGTCTTTCTCTTCGCCATGTTTGACCGTGGCGGCTCCGCATTGCCTGCGCGCGGCATGCAGGCCATCCCGGATCAAATGGCCGCCGCGCTGCCGGCCGGCTCCGTCATCTACAACAGCCCCGTCACCGCCGTGGCCCCCGGCGAGGTCACGCTTGATAGCGGCGAGGTCATCAAGGCGCCCCACATCATCCTGGCCACCAGTGAGGACATGGCCGTGCGCCTGCTGCCGCACACCGGTCCGACGAAGATGCCCCCGTCACGCTCCCTCACGTGCATGTACTTCGCCACGGATCAGCCCCTGCGCACCGATGCCATCCTCTGCCTCGATGGCGATGGCCGCGGCCCCGTGAACCACGCCTGCATCCTCTCAAACATCTCACCGCACTACGCGCCGCCCGGCCAGCGCCTCATCTGCGCCTCCATCCTCGGCGCACCCTCCAGTGGCGAGCTGGAAAGCGTCGTGCGCGAGCAGATGTGCGCTTGGTTCGGCCCCATCGCGCATCATTGGCGGCACCTGCGCACCTATCAGATTCGCAATGCGCAGCCCGAAGGCCGCCAGCTTCACGTCGGCGATGCACCCCCGCTGCCCCTCATCGCCCCCGGCCTTTATCAATGCGGCGACTATTGCGAGGACGTCTCCATCAATGGCGCCCTCCTCAGCGGCGACCGCGCTGCCCGCGCCGTCCTCGACGCCATTGGCGGAGCGTGACCGCGGCTGAGGTCGCCGCAAAAAAACTCAAGCGGGCGCAAAAAAATGCAAACGTCAAAGCGGGACCTTTCACTCCCGGTGCCTCCATCGGTCACCCCGCAGCGCGAAAGTGCAGCCCATTCGACCACCCGCCGCCCTTTCCGCCATCCGCCATCGCACATCCGACATTCTCCCCCCCTCAATTCTGCGCCACCATCGTTCCTTGCGGCGGCTCCGCCGGTGGCGACCATTGATCCACGATCTGCACCGTCGTCCCGCTCGGCGCGTGATCGAAAATAAAATGCGCCGCCTCGATCGGCATGCGGATGCAGCCGTGCGAGGCTGGATAGCCAGGCAGCATTCCCTCGTGCATCCCCACCGCCGTCTCGCCCACCCGCATCCAGCCCGGCAGCGGGCAGTGATAAATGGTGGACATCTTCCCGCTGCGCACCTTTTCCGTGATCGAGAACGTGCCACGCGGCGTCCAGCGGCCGGACTGCGCGGATGAGATCGGCGTCTCAAACGCCACTTGCCCGCCGCGCACCAGATAGGCACGCTGGTCCGCGATATCCACCACCACCTTCAGCCGGCCCGCGCCCGCATTGTCCAAAACCTGACGGTAAATCCGCGGCGGTGCCTGCACCAGTTTTTGCGAGGTCACCTTCAGCACCTCGCCCCGGCCCAATCGCTCGCCACCACCGCCACCGAAGAGGGATGCCAGCCACGAAGCCTTCTGCGGCACCGCCTGCCGCGCCTCGCCCGCCGTCGCCGTTCCTTGAAAGACCATCGCCAGCATCGCCGCGCTCATCACCACCTCGCGCAGGCCGCGCCCTTCTGCCTCCGCGTCCAGCAGGATGCAGGGCTCCGTCGCCGATAGCGTGCCTGCAGCGCCCTCGGCCGCCAACCAGATGCCCAGGAAGCGCACCGTCGTCACCTCCCCGGCGTCCGAGTGCTCCACCGCCAGCAGCGGCACCGCATCACCCGCCAGTGCGGCCGTCGCCTCCCGCGCCGCCTCACGCACGCATGTGGCAAACTCCCGCAGCACCTCCGCCGGAGTTGCGATGAAATGCTCACCCGCCACCGCCCGCTCCGTGTCCGCCATCACCGCCGCCCAGTTCATCCGCGTCATCGCATACCGCGTCTCCAGTTCCAGCGCGCCCGACACCGCATCCGCCCCCACATCCACGAGCTGCAAATCCGCAAAGCCCTCAATGTCACCCGTCCAGCCCACCGCAGCATTTTTCAAAACAAACGTCGGCGCATTCTCCCCCACCGCCGTCTCCAGCGCGCGCAGCAGCCCCATCACATCTCCCTGCCGCACCCGCGTCAGCGCCAAGTCATCCCCCTCCGCCGGAAGCGCGATGCATGGAACCAGGACCGGCAACGAAGACACCGAAGCAAGAGAAGCACTCATGGCCGCCTACCGTGCTGGAAGGGCCGCGCTTGGAAAGTGAATTTTGTCAAACAGCACGGGACACGACCAAGGCGAAAGCCTGCCTGCCAAACAGCGGCGCGATCATTTAAATTCAAACTTCCGAATGTCGAAATCTGTGACGAGGCCGTTCGATGTTCCGACGCGAATCATGAAGATGCCGTGGGAAAAATACAAAGCCTCGGCAGAGTAAGGAGCAGCACCGAAGTCGAGTTCCTTGCTGGATTGGATCTCGGTCGCAACGCGTGCCAATCTCATCTGAATATCTGCGGCCGGCTGGCCTACAATTAGCGAGGTTGTGACGGACCGCGAGGCGGAAAGGTGCGACTTCAAGAAGACGATGCGCACGAATAGCAGTCCGGCAACCAACGACAAAACAACAGCGAAGAACCCAACGAGCCGAAGGGGCCAGCGATTCACTCGTGTGTGTTCCGTATTGCTCATTTGACGCTTATGTCGGGGTGCTCGTAGCAACGCTACATTCATTTCAAAAGTAGAGGACCGTTGCGAGCAGGATGCATTGGTGATTCGTTGGTAGTGTCCTAACTTGCGTGGCCTTCATCGAAATCTCAGATAAGAAGGATTGCGCCACTCCTTCTTCCGGGCTTCCACTTCGTGTTGTCTATCGCACCTGGCGAGCATTAGTATGACGCCCAGAGCAGTAAGCGCCCACGCTCCCGGTGATCGCATTGTGTTTCAACCAAAAAGCAGGGGTGTGAAGACGGAGAGCTTCTAAAATTAGGTAGATTACAAACACTATCGGCACGGTGATAGCCACGCACGCCAGCCCGATGGCATAGAGCATGTCCCAATTCGGAGGTTCTGGAGTCAAGGGATACATTTATGATTCATTTCTGAGCACCGCTCACGATGGCAGGTTGAACGGCTTCCCGTGGTGAAATGCTTGGCGGAATGCCCAGGACGGAGAGATATTGAACCGCGCCGGTTTCGTCCGTGTTTGCCCAAGCAAAAGCTTTGTCCGCTTTCGATTCGTTAGTCCACTTGGAGTTCACGGAAGCCGCCTCCCTCGTAAACGTAAAAGTGCCAGTAGGCGGTGCAGTCGTCCCGACTGCCAAAGATGACAAGTTGTCGGCGCAGCGATGCAAAGTCACCGAAGATGTCCGCAGCCTCTACGATCTTAGTGTAGTGCTCAAGATACGTTGCGCGCTGGACCGCGCAGGCGGTGTATGTGATGAGAACCTTCAAAGGCGCGTTGAACAATTGAAGTTTGTTCATCTCGATGGCCGTTCCGCGGATGTCGTTTTCGTGTTCAAGAGCGATGCTGAGGCACTTCGCATAGTTGGACTGAGCGCCAAAGTACTCAGTGTCCCGTTCGGCAAAATAGACGCAATCCAGCGTGTAGTAGTCCCACGGGTAAACCTGTATCCCCAAAAGTGGCGCGATTCTTTGAAGAATCGTTTCGCGCATATATAACGTGTACCTTGGCCTAACGTCCCAGTGGCCCAAGCACTCTTCCTGCGCGGCCGATGCCACTTGCAGAAATGCCGTCCGAAACTGCTGCGGCGTGATCCGATTCATGGCGGTTATAGCTTGGACCACTTGTGGGGAAAGCCTTTTGGGCATCCATTTGCCGAGGGTGTTGAGACGGTGTCGACGACGGTTCCGCACTTGTTACATTGATAGTTGCTCGCCCCGACAGGGCCGAGGCTGTGCCATTTATGTGGGAAGCCTTTCGGACATCCGTTGGTGTTGGGCGTCGAGCCGCTTTTGATTACGGTTCCGCATTTCTCGCATTGGTAGTGGTTCATGTTTTTTGGTCTGAAAATGTTGAATAGGTGGCGGCTAGCTCACAACCAAAATCGTGAGTTTTACCGGCCAGTGGTGTCAAGGTTCTAAATAGGTTCTGCCGAGACGTGGGGAGATGATGTTGCCCCCCGGAAGGAAGCTCTCGCTTCCTTTCGGGACGGGCGTGCGCTGTTTTAACCTCCGACAGCAATGGTGACGACCGGGCTCCATTGGCCGACTTGGGCGTCGTCCACGCGGTAGATGGCGCGGTATTTCCACTGCGTGAGGGTGGCGGGGTGCGGTTGGGTGTCGTTGTAGCCGGGAGTGGTGTCGTAGGTGAGCATTTGCCAGCCTTGGCCGCGGTCCACCTGGATCTCGCACTGGTCGAGCCACTTGCCGTGGCCCTCCCAACCCCAGCCGACCTTGATGATGTTGCCACTGAGCACCAGGTCCAGCACGGGGGAGAGCACGTTGAAATCTGGCGGTGTGTCGCCGGTGCCATGGATGCGCAGGTCGGCGCACAGGGCATCCCCGCAGTTGTTGTTCTCCTTGATCTCGGCCACGAGGTCGAAGATGCGGTCCAGGCCGCCCTGCGGCCGGGCGACGGTGCCGGCCGGAAGAGCCGGCGCGGTGAACACTGGCAGGGCCACCAGCCCGCCGCTGCCCGTCTGCACCTCTTTGGCGGCTTGGGTGCAACTCAGATTCCAGGCGCGCACCGCCGTGAGCCACGGCCCGATGGTGTAGGCCACCCAGCGCGCGTCCTTGATGATGTCTGCCACCCGCGCGGCATCGAGACCAAGCACGGCGGTGTAGTTGGAGATTTTTCCGGCAAAGTTCTCCAGCCACTGGACCTGTTCGGCGGCTCGGGTGGGGTAGTATTGTTGGTGTTTCATGGATTTGGCTTTCTTTTTGGGTTGGATTGCGGGGGTGCTGGTGTAAGGGACAAATTCAGGATCGCCGGGTTCTAGGTAGTAACTCGGGTCACCCCATCGTAAATTCGGATCGTCCCACGTAAAAGGTTGGCCTGTTAGGGGATTTATAGCGTCCCAATGTAGGGTTTGCATGGCTGATTTGGGGTGAATGACGGGCAAAAGTGGCTGCGCCCCGGCAAAACCGGCGGAAACCTGCGCCGGGAGACTGATCTCCTGCCGCAGGAGACGACCGAAATGCCGTTGGAGATGGATCTCCAGCGGCAGGAGATCGCCGAAATGCGACAGGAGACGAGTCTCCAACGGTAGGAGATGGCCGAAATGCGGCGGGAGACGCGTCTCCAGCGGCAGGAGATGACCGGAATGCGACAGGAGACCGGTCTCCAGCGGCGGGAGACGGGTCTCCTGCCGCAGAATCCGAGGCTGGAACGCGGCCCAAAGCGCCTTTCCTCATCCCGCGTGCGGCCGCATCGGCACACTTTCCTTCTGCGGGCGGAGTCGAAAAGCGATCCGTTTCCCGAGCCTCCACACCGCATGCCCGGCGCGTTCCACCGCGATGGAAGGGCGAGTCGCATGGGAGTGCAGCCGACATTTAATGTGAGGCTATCGAAAACCTCTTCGCTTTCCAAGGTTTATTTTGCCGGCGATGCGGATTTCGTGGATCGCGCTTACAGGGTGAGGCAAAGGGGCATGCAGGTCGTGCCCGATGACTTGCAGACAATAAATCCTTGATGGCCGAAAATTGCGTGTTGGTCAGGGCATCGGCAGGATTTGTGCGGCGCGCCGGAAAATGGGAGCACAGGCGGCCCGCCTGTCGTTTTTGGCGGCCCGCCAAAAACATCGAGCGCAGCGAGCACGTGCGGAAGGACTCCCCCTGCGTCGATTCCTCCCCGGGTATCCTACCTTGCGCCAGCGGCGGCGCGGGATTCGGTCAGCCCCCTGTCTCGGTGTGGACACTTTGCAGCACGCGATGAGGCTGCTGGCGCATCATCGAGAATCCACTGCGGTGTCGAGTGCGCACATGCGTCCGTCTGCGTGGGCTCGCTGCGCTCGATGAATGCGGCGGGCCGCCGAATTCGACGGGCGGGCCGCCCGTGCTCCCACGCGTCGGCACGCGTGTCTGATCGCTCCAGCAGACCTTGCGGCGCGTTGGGGCCGTGATGCGGAATGAATCTGGGTTGACGCGGCGCGGGCGGGTCTGTCAGGATGCGGGGCGCATGATTTCCTTTTTGAAGCCCGCTCCGGCCATCCCACCTCTGCCGCCGGAGCGTGTGGATGCGGAATACAGGCGGCTGCGGCTCCAGGTGTTCCTGGGCATCTTCATCGGCTACGCGGGCTACTACCTGGTGCGGAAGAATTTCTCGCTGGCGATGCCGGACATCCTGCGAGACTACCCGCAGTACTCAAAGGCGCAGCTCGGCTCGGCGATGACGGGGCTGTCGGTGGCGTACGGTTTTTCCAAGTTCCTGATGGGCAGCGTGTCGGACCGGAGCAATCCGCGCTTTTTCCTGCCGCTGGGTCTGCTGCTCTCCTGCGCGGTGATGTTTGTGTTCGGGCTGGTGCGGGAGGTGTATCTCTCGCTGACGGTGATGGTGGTGCTGCAGGCGCTGAACGGGTGGTGCAACGGCATGGGCTGGGCGCCGTGCGGGAAGACGATGGTGCATTGGTTCAGCACCCGGGAGCGCGGCCGGGCGGTATCGATATGGAATGTGGCGCACAATGTGGGCGGGGCGCTGGTGGCCACCATCGCGCTGGCGGGGGTGATGCTGTTCGGGGACTGGGGCGCGAAGTTTTATTTCAACGCGATGGTGTCCTCGGGGGTGGCGGTGGTGGCGTTTCTCTTGATCCGGGACACGCCGCAGAGCTGCGGCCTGCCGCCCATAGAAGTGTGGAAGGGCGACTACCCGCCGAGCTACAGCGCGGAGCACGAGCGGACCTTCACCTTCCGCGAGATTTTCCTGGAGCACGTGCTGGGGAACCGCTTGCTGTGGGCCATCGCGGTGGCGAACGCGTTCGTCTATTTCGTGCGCTACGGGGTGGTGGACTGGATCCCGACGTACTTGCAGACGGCGAAGCATTTTTCCTTTCAGCAATCCAGCACGGCGTGGGCGCTGTTTGAGTGGTCGGCGGTGCCGGGGACGATCCTATGCGGATGGATGTCGGACAAGGTGTTCAAATCGCGGCGCGCGCCGGCGACGATCCTGTTCATGATCCCGACGCTGCTGGGCCTCATCGCGTACGGACTGAACCGGAACGGGCCGCTGTGGATCGACCAAGCGGCGCTGATCACCATCGGCTTCTTCATCTACGGGCCGATCATGCTGATCGGGCTGCAGGCGCTGGACATGGTGCCGAAAAAGGCGGCGGGGACGGCGGCGGGGTTCACGGGTTTTTTCGGCTATGTGTTTGGCTCGGCGCTGGCGGGCACCGGCGTGGGCTGGATCGCGGATCACTGGGGCTGGGGCGGTGTGATCGTGACGATGTGCGTGTGCGCGGTGCTGACGATGGTGTTCAGCGCCTTGACGCTGGGGCATCGCGCGGAAAGCTCAACGACCTC
This sequence comes from Verrucomicrobiaceae bacterium, assembly GCA_031411695.1. Classification (GTDB taxonomy): domain Bacteria; phylum Verrucomicrobiota; class Verrucomicrobiia; order Verrucomicrobiales; family Verrucomicrobiaceae; genus JAIBCL01. The sequence goes on along the minus strand of JANOBO010000188.1, from coordinate 12,613 downwards.
GGGCACACCTTCATCATGATCAGGAACTCACTTCTTTTCGCAGGCGCGCTGGCATGGCCGGCGGCGGCGCAGCCAGTCGTCATCGCGCATCGCGGTGCCAGCGGCTATCTGCCGGAGCACACGCTGGAGGCCAAGGCGATGGCGCACGCGATGGGCGCGGACTTCATCGAGCAGGACATCGTGCTGACGAAAGACGATGTGCCGTTGGTGATGCACGACATTTACCTCGACACGATCAGCGATGTGGCCGCGCGCTTCCCGGGGCGGCACCGTGACAACGGCCGCTACTACGCGCTGGACTTCACGCTGGCGGAGATCCGGGAGCTGCGCGCGACGGAGCGCTTCAGCGAGAAGACCGGGCGGCAGGTGTATCCAAAACGCTTTCCGAAAGGCGCGGCCTCTTTTCAGATCCCCACGCTGGAGGAGGAGCTGCAGCTCATCAAGGGGCTGAACCGCAGCACGGGCCGCGTGGCGGGCATTTACCCGGAGATCAAGCAGCCGAAGTGGCATCGCGCGGAGGGGCACGACATCAGCGGGATCGTGCTGCCGATTTTAAAACGCCATGGTTACGCGACGAAGGCTGACGCATGCATCGTGCAGTGCTTTGAGTTTGATGAGCTGCGGCGCATCCGCACGGAGCTGGGATGGGAAGGCCGGCTGGTTTTTCTCATGGGCGCATTCAAGAAAGGGGAGAAGGTGACGAGCGAGCGGCCGGCCTTGGAAGAGATCGCAAAGGTCGCCGATGGGATCGGCCCGGCGATCAGCGAGAACATCGCGCAAGTCACGGCGGCGGCGCACGCGGCGGGGCTCGTCGTCCATCCATACACTTTGCGCACCGATGATCTGCCGAAGTGGGCTGCGTCAACCGAGGCGCTGCTGCGTGTGCTGTTTGATGACGCCAAGGTGGACGGCCTCTTCACGGACTTCCCGGATGTGGTGGTGCGCCATCTGCGCGGTCGAGGCGGGAAGTGAGCCGGCCCTTTGTCACGAGAGCCCGAACGGTGAAGAGCGCAGAGGAGACTCAATCCAATGCAGATGAGGCAATCGCAAGCAACGCACTTCGCAATGGTTCGGGCGAACGCGCACCCCTCACCCCTGCCCCACTGCCATTTAGTTAGCGCTCGATATTCTCGTTCGTCTTTGTCCTCGGGCTCGTGCTCGTCCTTGTCCTTGTCCTTGTCCTTGTCCTTGTCCTTGTCCTTGCCCTCGTGCTCGTGCTCGTGCTCGGCTGCTTCGACTAGGAGGAGGAGGAGAAATCGTCGCTATCCGACGCCGCGCCCTCATGCTCCCTCTCCCTCGGGGAGAGGGCTGGGGTGAGGGGGAAGTACATCCCGTTCGCGGACTGCTGCCGGAGGTCTTTGCCACACGGGGAACAATCCATCCCGCCCGCCGGACGATGATCGTATCCCACGGTTGACCGCGCGACTGCCTTGGTCATCGTGCGCGACTCTTTTCGTCCTCAACAACCACCCATGGAAAACCTCATCATCATCGGCACCGGCTGCGCGGGCTACACGGCGGCCATCTACGCCGCGCGCGCGAATTTGAAACCGCTCATCCTCGCAGGCAACATGCCGGGCGGTCAGCTCACGACGACGACGGAGGTGGAGAACTTTCCCGGCTTCCCGAAAGGCATCATGGGCCCGGAGCTGATGATGAACATGCAGGAGCAGTCCGAACGCTTCGGCACGCGCATCGAGTACGCCATGGTCACCTCCGTGGTGAGGGCGAACGAGGGCTACTTCAAGGTCACCACCGAGGACGGCACGGTGCGCGAGGCACGCTCTGTGATCGTCTCAACGGGCGCCTCGCCGCGCCATCTCGGCCTGCCAAACGAAAGGCAGCTCATCGGGCACGGCCTCACGAGCTGCGCCACATGTGATGGCGCCTTCTACCGCAACGTGCCGGTGTGCGTGATCGGCGGCGGGGACTCGGCGTGCGAGGAGGCCTCGTTCCTCACGAAGTTTGCGTCCGTCGTGTATCTCATCCACCGGCGCGATGAACTGCGTGCCTCGAAAATCATGGCCGAGCGCGCGCTGGCAAACCCGAAGATCAAGCCGGTATGGAACAGCACGGTGAGCGAGTACCTGACGGACGAGAAGGGCGAGATGCGTGCGGCGAAGCTGAAGAACCTGGTGACTGGCGAGGAGAGCGATCTCGAGGTGAAGTGTGTGTTTGTGGCCATCGGTCATGTGCCGAACTCGCAGTTTCTCGGCGGGCTCGTCGATCTCGATGAGAATGGCTACATCGTGCAGACACGCGGCACGCTGACGAAGACGGAGGGCCTCTTCGCGGCGGGAGACGTGGCGGACCATGTGTACCGTCAGGCGATCACCGCCGCAGGCCAGGGATGCGCCGCGGCGTTGGAGGCCGAGCGCTATCTCGCGGGCATCGGCGTGCATTGAGCCAGCCCATCTGCGCGCGCACCTCTTTTTGAACTCCTCCATTTTGTCGTAACCCGGAAACTCGGCCCATGATTTTAGACACGCTCATTCTCGCGGAAACGTCCCTCTTCACCAAGGACGCGCTGCTCGTCATCGTCAGCCTCATCGTCATCGAAGGCCTGCTCTCCGTGGATAACGCGCTGGCCATCGCGGCGATGGCGTCGCATCTCGACGAGAAGAAGCGCAAGGTGGCGATGACCATCGGCTACGCAGGCGCGTACGGGTTTCGCATCGTGGCGCTGTTCATCGCCGATTACATCATCGACAACCCTTGGCTCATGGTCCTCGGCGCGTCGTACCTGATCTGGCTGATGTGCGCGCACTTTGCCGAAGTGAGCCACGAAGAAAGCGATAAGGGAGAGGTGGTGAAGAAGGCGGGGCGCAGCTTTGCTGGCACCATCGCGATGATCGCCTTTCTCGATCTGAGCCTGAGCTTCGACAACGTGGTGGCGGCGGTGGCCTTTGCGCGTGACAACATCAACCTCGTCTATATCGGCGTGACCATCGGCATCATCACGCTGCGCCTCGTCGCGGGCTATTGCATCAAGCTGCTGGAGAAGCATCCGTGGCTGGAGCACACCGCCTATCTGCTCGTCGGGTTCGTCGGCATGCTGCTGTGTACCGAGCTTTGGTGGGGCGCCAGCGTGCGCAGGGTCGTGGAGGTGGGCGGCCTCACGATCATCAGCTTCAAGGAAGGACACTACCACATTGAAAAGACGGCGAAGTTCGGCGGCATCGTCATCCTCCTGCTCGGCCATCTGGCTTATGAGCACATGCCGGTCGTGCGCACGCTGCTGCGTCCCCTGCTCCGCGTGCTGCTGGTGCCGGCAAAGTTAGTTGCTGGTGCAGCCAGCGCCGTGTTCGGTGTCCTATCTTGGCCGTTCCGCGCGCTGTGGGTCAAGGCGCGCAGCGCGTAGCGCACCCTGAACCCGCCTTCCGGATTGAAACCTTTCGTCACCCTGGCCACGGCGCGCACGCCAGACGGAGCGGAGCTGTCACTGCACGCGCATGACAATCAGTTCTACCTCCGCGTGAACCGTCAGCCGCTCATGGGCACGAATGCCTCGGCCTCCGAGCGCGCGCTGGCCGAGCTGGCGTGCGACATGCTGCGCGGTCAGGCAGGCACATCCGTGCTCATCGGCGGGCTCGGCTTTGGCTTCACACTGCGGCGCGCGATGGAGCTTGTCAGCGCGGACGCCAAAGTCCATGTGGCCGAGCTGCTGCCGGAAGTGATCATCTGGAACCGCGAGTTCCTCAGCGCAGTCAATGGCGCGCTGCTCGACGACCCGCGCGTCACGATTTTCCAAGAAGATGTCTTCGCCATCCTCGCGAGATCGAAGCCAGGCAGCTACGACGCCATCGTCCTCGACGTGGACAACGGCCCCATCGCCATGGTGGACGACGGCAATTCCAGGCTCTATGCGCGCGAAGGATTTGCCCTCATCCATCGCGCGCTGAAGCCAGCGGGAGTCGTCACCTTCTGGTCCGCCAAGAACGACCGCACCTTCGCGGGCCGTCTGGCCAAATCCCGTTTCAAAGTGGAGGCGGTCCCCGTGCGCCCCCACGAGCGGGCCAAGCGCTGCTCCCACACCGTCTTCGTCGGCCGACGCTTGGAGTAGAAGGCCACGCCCTTTCCCAGAAAGGAAACACCCCCGCCGGGCAGAGCCGCAGCGGGGGTGGTTCGGGTTGAGTTGTCTCGCGCAACGAATGGACTAAGCCGTGATGGCTTCGTCTTCGCTCTCGCGATTGCGTGCGGGGTAGGCGGACTTCTCCGTCTCCTCGATGTTGAAGTTGCGATTCGTGATGAAGCCGGTGCCGGCAGGGATCAGGTGACCCATGATGACGTTTTCCTTGAAGCCGCGGAGGAAGTCCACCTTGGCAAGAGTCGCGGCCTCGGTGAGCACGCGCGTCGTGTCCTGGAAAGACGCGGCGGAGATGAACGACTCGGTTTCGAGAGAGGCCTTGGTGATGCCAAGAAGGACCGGCTCGGCCTCGGCGGGCTTTCCGCCCTCCTCGGTGACGCGCGCGTTTTCCTTCTCAAACTCCGTGCGGTCCACTTGGTCGCCCCAGAGGAACTCAGTGTCGCCCGGCTCGGTGACCTTCACCTTGCGAAGCATCTGGCGGATGATGATCTCGACGTGCTTGTCATTGATCTCCACACCCTGGGCGCGGTACACTTCCTGCACTTCGGTGACGAGATGTTCCTGGAGCTTTTGAGGGCCGAGGATCTCGAGGATGTCATGCGGGACCACAGGTCCGTCGGTGAGCTGATCGCCCTTGGTGATGTGGTCGCCATTGAAGACAAGGATGTGCTTGTTCCGGGGAACGAGATGCTCTTCCTGCTGGCCGGTCTTCGGATCGGTGAGGATGACCTTGCGCTTGCCGCGCACGAGGCCGCCGATCTCGACGACGCCGTCGATGCGGGCGATCTCGCACGAGTCCTTCGGCTTGCGGGCTTCGAAGAGTTCGGCGACACGCGGCAGACCGCCGGTGATGTCCTTCGTCTTCGATGCCTTGCGGGGTGTCTTGGCCAGCGTGGTGCCGCCTTCGACCTTCTCGTTGTTCTTCACGGACAAGTGAGCGCCGGCGGGAACGGTGTAGCTGGAAAGGACTTCCTTCGTCTTCGGATCGATGATGACGATCTGCGGATGGAGGTCTTCCTTGTGCTCGATGACGACGATCTCGTCGTTGCCGGTGGCCGCGTTGGTTTCCTTGCTGATCGTGATGCCCATGATCATGTCGCGGAACTCAATCTTACCGGTCTTCTCGGTGATGATCGGCACGCTGTATGGATCCCAGGTGACGAATTTCTCGCCCTTCTTCACGGTGCCACGGTCTGGCGTGGCGATGATGGAGCCGACGATGATCTTGTGGCTCTCCAGCTCGCGGCCGTCTTCATCATGGATGGAAATGGTGCCGCTCTTGCTGAGGGCGATCCATGTGCCTTCCAAAGTCTGCACGGAGCGGAAGTCATTGTAGCGGATGGTTCCTGCGTGCTTCGTGGTGATGAAGGGCTGCTTGAACGTGGCCACGGCAGCACCACCGACGTGGAACGTACGCATGGTGAGCTGCGTGCCGGGCTCGCCGATGGATTGCGCGGCGATGATGCCGACAGCCTCGCCGAGCTTGGCCATGCGGCTGGTGCCGAGATGCAGGCCGTAGCACTTGGCACAGCAACCGCGCTTGCTCTCGCAAGTGAGCACGGAGCGGATCTTGAGGCGCTCGACGCCGATCTTGGACAGGTGGTTCGCCTCGGTTTCACCGATCAACTGACCTGCGCTGATGATGACGGCCTTGTCCACCGGATCGTGAATGGTCTCGCATGAGACGCGGCCATAGACGCGGGTCTTGAGATCGACGACTTCCTCATCGCCCTGATAAATAGGTGCGAGTGTGAGGCCGTTGACCGTTCCGCAATCGTCCTCGAAGACGATCACGTCCTGCGACACGTCCACGAGCTTGCGGGTCATGTAGCCGGAGTCAGCGGTCTTCAGCGCCGTGTCCGCGAGACCCTTACGGGCACCGTGGGTGGAGATGAAGTACTCGAGCACCGAGAGTCCCTCGCGGAAGTTCGAAGTGATGGGGCGCTCGATGATCTCACCGGAAGGCTTGGCCATGAGGCCGCGCATGCCGGCGAGCTGCTTGATCTGCGTGCGGTTGCCGCGCGCGCCGGAGGTGACCATGATGTACAACGGGTTGTGTACCTTTTTGCCGTCGTTGTACTCGAGCGTGCGGAAGAGTTCGTCCGCAACGGTGTCGCCGACCTGCGTCCAGATGTCGATGATCTTCTGGTAGCGCTCGCCGTGCGTGATGATGCCGCGGCGATACTGCTTCTCGACTTCCTCGATGTCCTTGTAGGCCTTCTCGAGACCGGCGGCCTTTGCCTGCGGGATCACCATGTCGGTGATGCCGATGGAGCAACCGGAACGCGTGGCCTCCTGGAAGCCAAGGCTCTTGAGACGGTCGAGCGCGCCCACAGTCTCTTTATGGCCTGCGGTTTGGAAGCAGCGCCAGATGATGTCGGAGAGCTGTTTCTTGCCGACGTTCTGATTGATGAAGCCGATGCTCGGATGCCAGATCTCGTTGAAGCGGACGCGGCCTGGCGTCGTCTCGATGACGAAGCTGGTGTTGTCGCCATAGGGCTTCTTGTCCTGCTTGTAGTCGGGATTGCGAAAACGGATCTTCTGGTTCAGCTCGATGGCGCCTTCGCTGAGCGCGAAGTCGATCTCGGTGACGTCGTTGAACATCGGGAGACGCTTCGGCACATTGCTCTTCGACTTCGGCTCGTCGTGCTGCGGCAACTCACGCAGATAGGTGAGGTAGAAGCAGCCGAGCGGGATGTCCTGCGACGGGGTGTTGACGGGCTTGCCGCTGGCGGGCGAGAACAGGTTGTTCGGCGCGAGCATGAGCAGGCGCGCCTCCATCTGTGCCTCGATGGAAAGCGGGACGTGGACGGCCATTTGGTCACCGTCGAAGTCGGCATTGTAAGCCGTACAAACGAGCGGGTGAACGCGGATGGCATCGCCTTCGATGAGCTTTGGCTCGAACCCCTGGATGGAGAGACGATGGAGAGTCGGCGCACGATTAAGCAGGACGGGATGTCCCTTCGTGACTTCGTCGAGAATGTCCCACACTTCAGGCGTGCGGCGCTCGATCATCTTCTTGGCGCTGCGCACGGTGTGCACGAGGCCCATCTCCTTGAGACGGCGGATGATGAACGGCTCGAACAAGACGAGGGCCATCTTCTTTGGCAGGCCGCACTGGTTGAGCTTGAGGTCGGGACCGATGACGATGACGGAACGGCCGGAGTAATCGACGCGCTTGCCGAGAAGGTTCTGGCGGAAGCGGCCTGACTTGCCCTTGAGCATGTCGGACATCGACTTGAGCGGGCGATTGCCGGCACCGGTGACGGCGCGGCCGTGACGACCGTTGTCGAACAACGCATCGACCGCCTCTTGAAGCATGCGCTTCTCATTGCGGATGATGACGTCCGGCGTGCGGAGCTGAAGGAGGTTCTTGAGACGATTGTTGCGGTTGATGACGCGGCGATACAAGTCGTTCAAATCGGATGTCGCAAAACGTCCGCCTTCAAGCGGCACGAGAGGGCGAAGATCCGGCGGGATGACCGGCAGCACTTCGAGCACCATCCACTCAGGACGCGAGTGTGACTCGGAGAAGCCCTGCGCAAGCTTGAGGCGCTTGGCCAGCTTCTTGCGGATCTGCTTCGAGCGCGTCTTGCCCATGAGTTCCTCGAGATGCTTGATGGTCTCGGGAAGATTGATCTGGCTGAAGATGTCACGGATCGCCTGGGCGCCCATGCCGACGCGGAATGCGTCCGCGCCGTACTGCTCCTCGGCCTCGCGCAGCTCGACTTCCGTGAGCAACTGCCCGCGTTGCAGCGGCGTGTTGCCGGGGTCGATGACCATGAAATCCTCGTAATAGATCACGCGCTCCAGCGAGCGCGCCGTCATGTCGAGCATGAGGCCGATGCGCGATGGCATGCACTTGTAGAACCAGATGTGTGTGACCGGCACGGCCAGCTCGATGTGGCCCATGCGCTCGCGGCGCACGCGGCTGAGCGTGACCTCGACACCGCAGCGGTCGCAAATAACCCCCTTGTGCTTGATGCGCTTGTACTTGCCGCACGCGCACTCCCAGTCGCGTGTGGGTCCGAAGATTCGCTCGCAGAACAAGCCGCCTTTTTCAGGCTTGAACGTGCGGTAGTTGATGGTCTCCGGGTTCTTCACCTCGCCGGAACTCCACGAGCGCGTGCGCTCGGCGGAAGCGATGCAGATCGACACATAGTCGAACTCCTCGCTGCGGCTTGTTTCTCCAAAGATTTCCTTCAGGCTGACGTCGGCATTCATGATGTGATGCGGGATTGAGGGGTTGCTTGGGAGGCGGGGTTAGGCGCTGGCTGCGGTTGAGAAACGCTCGATGACACTGTCGCTGGAGCCCTCGCTACCAGCGCGCTTGTGCACCTTCACGTCGAGTCCGAGTGACTGCATTTCCTTGATGAGAACGTTGAACGATTCCGGCGTGCCGGCTTCGAGGGCGTGGTCGCCCTTGACGATCTGCTCGTAAATCCGCGTGCGGCCTTGAACGTCGTCGGACTTCACGGTGAGGAGTTCCTGCAGCGTGTAAGCCGCGCCGTAGGCCTCGAGAGCCCACACCTCCATCTCACCGAAGCGCTGGCCACCATACTGCGCCTTGCCGCCGAGCGGCTGCTGGGTGACGAGCGAGTACGGACCGACCGCTCGGGCGTGAATCTTATCGACGACCAAGTGGCCAAGCTTCAGCATGTAGATGTAGCCGACCACGACGTCAGCTCCAAAAGCCTCGCCGGTGCGGCCGTCGAACAATTTCGATTTACCGTTGAGGCCCATCCATTCGTAGCCGGGCACCTTTTTGGCATCCTTCACGAACTGCATGATCTGCGACTCTGGGATCCCGTCGAAAACTGGCGTGGCTATGGTGATGCCGAGCGCCTTCGCGGCGATGCCGAGATGCGTTTCAAGGACCTGGCCGACGTTCATTCGCGATGGCACGCCGAGAGGATTCAGAACAATGTCAACGGGAGTGCCGTCCTCAAGGAACGGAAGATCCTCTTCCGGCACGATGGTGGCGACGACGCCCTTGTTTCCGTGGCGTCCGGCCATCTTGTCACCGACGGAAAGCTTGCGCTTGCTGGCGACGAACACGCGGACTTCCTTCACCACGCCGCTCTCGCTGTCATCGCCGGTTTCGATCCGGTCGAGGTTGCGCTCACGCTCCATGTCCGTGTCGGCGAACTTCTGTTCGAAGCTGCCAATGATGTCCATGATCTTGTTGCGGATCGGGCTCGGGTCGATCTCGACGGAGTCATAAGTCTCCGCCAGCTTGCGGAGGAAGGTCTTCGTGATCTTCTTGTTCGCGCCGATGATGATCTCGCCGGTCTGGCCGTTCACCACATCGAGGGGGATCTTCTCGTTGAGAAGGATGTCAGAGAGCTTCTCGGTGAGCTGCTCGGTGAGGGATTCCTTCTTCGTCTTGTAGTCCTCTTCGATCTGCTTGATCTGCTTCTTGTACTCGGTGGGCGAGAGCTTTTCCTTGTTGCTGTCGCCGCGCTGTGCCATGCGCACATCCATGACGATGCCGGTGCAGCCGGACGGGACGCGCAGGGAGGTGTCCTTCACGTCGGCGGCCTTCTCACCGAAGATGGCGCGCAGGAGGCGCTCTTCCGGGGCAAGTTCCGTCTCAGACTTCGGCGTGATCTTGCCGACGAGGATGTCGCCTGGCTTTACTTCGGCACCGACGCGCACGACGCCGGTGGCGTCGAGATTGCGCAGGGCTTCATCGCCGACGTTCGGGATGTCCCGTGTGATTTCTTCCGGCCCGAGCTTTGTGTCGCGCGCGATGACCTCGAAGTCCTCAATGTGGATCGAGGTGTAGATGTCCTCTTTCACCACCTTGCGGCTGATGACGATGGCATCTTCGAAGTTGTAGCCGTTCCATGGCATGAAGGCGACGAGCATATTCCGGCCGAGGGCGAGCTCGCCTTTGTCGGTGCAGGGACCGTCGGCGAGCACATCGCCCTTCTTCACTTTCTGACCGCGCTTCACCAGCGGCTGCTGGTTGATGCAGGTGCCGGCGTTCGAACGGCCAAATTTACGCAGCGGATAGACCCAGATGTCCTTGTCAGGATTCGTCTGCACGATGGAGATGTCGGCGAGGAACTTGTCGTCCTTCACGGGCAGGTTTCCATCCTTGGTGACGACGATCACGTCCGCCGTGGCTGCGGCGACAACTCCGTTGGCCTCGCAAACGGCGACGGCCTTCGAGTCACGCGCGACTTTCCCTTCCATGCCGGTGCCGACAAACGGCGCCTCGGAAACGAGGAGCGGCACGCCCTGGCGCTGCATGTTCGAGCCCATGAGGGCGCGGTTGGCATCATCGTGCTCGAGGAACGGGATGAGCGCGGCGGCAATGGACACGAGCTGTTTTGGCGACACGTCCATGAGCGTCGGCTGGCCCGGCTCCACTTCGATGAACTCGCCACGGTAGCGCACGCTGACGCGCGGGCTGGTGTAGCGGCCTTTGGCGTCGAACGGATTGTTCGCCTGCGCGATGTGGTGGTTCTCCTCCTGGTCGGCGGTGAGGTACTCGATCTTGTCGGTGACCACGCCGTCCTTCACTACGCGATATGGAGACTCGATGAAGCCAAACTCATTGATGCGCGCAAAGGTGCTCATCGAGTTGATGAGGCCGATGTTCGGACCTTCGGGCGTTTCGATGGGGCAAATGCGACCGTAGTGAGAGGTGTGAACGTCGCGGACTTCGAAGCCTGCGCGATCTCGGTTCAGACCACCAGGCCCGAGAGCAGAGAGACGACGCTTGTGCGTCAGCTCGGCCAGCGGATTCGTCTGATCCATGAACTGCGAGAGCTGCGAGCGGCCAAAGAAGTCGCGAACGACAGCGGAGAGCGCCTTCGGATTGATGAGCTTGGCCGGCGTCATGGTATCCATGTTCACATCGAACAAGGTCATGCGCTCCTTCACCAGACGCTCGGTGCGGGCAAGGCCCACACGGCACTGGTTGGCAAGAAGCTCGCCCACGGCACGCACACGACGGCTGCCGAGATGGTCAATATCGTCGAGAAGGCCGTCGCCTTGGCGCAGCTTGAAGAGGTAGCGCAGCGCGGAGATGACGTCTTCAGCCGTCAGGATGCGCATGTCGGAATCCACCTTCATGGCCAGCTTCTGATTGATCTTGTAGCGGCCCACACGAGTGAGGTCATAGCGCTTTGGATCAAAGAACAGGCGCTTCACGAGAGCGCGTGCGTTCGGCACGGTCGGAGGATCACCCGGACGCAGGCGGCGGTAGATTTCCTTCAGCGCTTCTTCCTCATCGCGCGCGGTGTCCTTGCGGAGAGATGTGATGAGCAGGTCGTCGGAGGAGGCGGCCACGACTCGGATCGTCTTGTGACCGAGCTGCATGAGCTGGCGGATGACGCCTGCGGTGAGCGGCTCATAGGCGCGGGCGATGATCAGCTCGCCATCAAGGATGTCCTTGAAGATCACCTTCGAGGCGATCTCCTCTTCGGAGAGCGTCTCCTTCAGCTTGATGTCCTGGATCTCGTAGAAGAGGCGGAGGATGTCCTCGTCGTTCGGAAATCCGATCACGCGCAGAAGCGTGGTGGCGAGGAATTTCCGGCGGCGGCGCCGACGGTCGAGATAAACGTAAAGCAGATCATTCGTGTCGAACTGCACCTCAAGCCAAGTGCCGCGGTCGGGGATGATGCGGAAGCCGTACAACCAGCGGCCATTGAGATGCATCTGCGTTTCAAAGCAAATGCCGGGGGACCGATGAAGCTGGCTGACGACGACGCGCTCGGCGCCATTGATCACGAACGTGCCGCGGACGGACATCAGCGGGATCTCGCCCATGTAAACGCGCTCCTGACGTGCCTCACGGCCTTCCTCACGAAGTTCGAATGTGACGTAAAGCGGCGCGCTGTAAGTCTCCGCCTCATGGATGGCCTCGAGGGCGTTGAGCTTCGGATCGCCGATCTCATACTGCACAAAGTCGAGCATCATCTTCTGATCATAGCTCTCGATCGGAAAGACTTCCTTGAAGACAGCCTGAAGACCCAGAACCCTGCGCTTCTTCGGCTCAAGGCCGCGCTGGAGAAACTCGTCGTATGATTTGAGCTGCACCTCGATGAGGTTCGGCGGCTCGACTGGCTCTTGGATTTTGCCAAAGTTTGTGCGCTGGGACATAGGCGGGATGGGGACTTCGGGTTGGCAACGGGTTCAGGATGGACGGGACGGAATCCCGCTGAAGCGAGCAACTGAGGAGCGGGGTTCCGGCGAAATGCCAAAACCCCAAACCTCAAGTTTCAAACTTCAGGGAAGCTCCAAAGTCCGGGCTTCGACGCCTTGCCGGCGGATGGAAGCAGGGAACATGGGGCTTTCCTGGAATTTGAACATTGATGCCTGAGGACTGCCGTGTTGGATGGTGATCGGGTGATTCGTGGTTTGTTTCCGGGTTCCCGCCGGACTCCGCCGCTGCTCTCGCGAGCAGCGGCGAAATACGGAAAAGGATTTTTGGTTTACTTGATCTCGACCTTGGCGCCTGCGGCCTCGAGCTTCTTCTTGACCTCTTCGGCCTCTTCTTTCTTGACGCCTTCC
>JANOBO010000187.1:0-16962 GCA_031411695.1 Verrucomicrobiaceae bacterium | reverse complement strand
CTATCGCCTCTGCGGCTGCCACGTCGGTGACGCGTTCGCGGTCGCGCCTTCTCAGCACGCCGCGGGGCGGGCATGTCACCAAAGCAAAACGCGCGAGGGCTTTCGCACCTCGCGCGTTTGTGAAAGGAAACGTTCCGGCTCGAAAACCGGGTGGTTCCAGAGTGAGGAGACTACTTGATCTCGACCTTGGCGCCTGCGGCCTCGAGCTTCTTCTTGACCTCTTCGGCCTCTTCTTTCTTGACGCCTTCCTTGAGCTTCGCACCGCCTTTTTCGACGAGCGCCTTCGCTTCCGCGAGGCCCAGGCCGGAGACAACGTTGCGCACTTCCTTGATGACGGAGATCTTGTTCGGGCCGCCATCCACGAGGATCACGTCGAACTCGGTCTTCTCTTCAACAGCAGGAGCGGCAGGACCGCCTCCGCCAGCAGCGGCGGCAGCCACTGGAGCAGCGGCGCTCACGCCCCACTTCTCTTCGAGGGTTTTCACAAGGTCAGCGACTTCCAGGACGGACAGTCCGCTGAGTTCATCTACGATTTTTGCAATATCAGCCATTTTGTTTTGTCGGTGTCGCCGTTTCCCGGAGCCCCGGGTTTCTTTGAATCAGAAGCTTCTGATCCGGCAAGGAACCATTGGTATGTTTTTCTGTTCAGGCGGGTCGCCCCGCCATCTGATCAAATTTATTCGGATTGTGAGGTTTAGGCCCCTTGGTCTGCCTTTGCCTTGAGAACGCGTGCGAGCGACGCGGCAGGTTCGTTGAGCACGCGGACCAGCTTGGCCATCGGTGCCTTGAACACGCCGAGCAACTGCGCGCGGAGCACGTCCTTGGTAGGCAACGCGGCGAGGGTCTTGATGGCCGCTGAATCGAGCAGCTTTCCATCGAGCACGCCAGCCTTGAGCTGTGGCTTTGCAAACTCGTCGGAAAAGGTCTTCATCACCTTCGCCGCGGCGCACACGTCCTTCTCCCCCGTGACGACGGCGGACTGGCCGGTCAACGAGGCGCCAAGATCGGCCGGGTATCCGGCTCTCTCCGCCGCCTTCTTCACCAGCGTGTTCTTGAACACATGGATCTCGGCCCCGCAGCCGCGGAGGCGCTTGCGCAACTCGGCGAATTTATCCACGGTCAGCCCGGTGTAATCCACCACAAACATGAACGGCGATGCGTTCACGCGGCGGAGGACGTCTTCAATCAAAAGTGTCTTTTCTGCTTTCATGATTTCAGTCTCCTTGAATTACAGCTTCACGTACTTGGACACATCGACGCGCACGGCGGGCGACATGGTCGCGGCCATGGAAATGGTCTCGACATATTTTCCCTTGGCCGAGGCGGGCTTTGCGCGGACGACGGCATCGACGAAGGCGTGGGCATTTTCCGCCAGCGCGTTGGGTTCAAAGCTGGCCTTGCCGATGGATGCGGCGAGGTTGCCATTTTTATCAAGCTTGAAGTCGGCGCGGCCTGCCTTCACTGCCTTCACGGCGGCTGCGGTGTCGTCACCGACGGTGCCGGTCCTCGGATTGGGCATCAATCCGCGCGGGCCGAGTTGCTTGCCGAGCTTGCGCACTTCATTCATCGCGGCCGGGGTGGCGATCGCGACATCGAAATCGGTGAAGCCTTCCTTCACCCTTGCGATGAGGTCTTCGTATCCCACGAACTCAGCACCAGCTGCCTTTGCGGCATCGGCCGAAGCGCCCTGCGCGAAAACGGCGACACGCACCGGGCGGCCCGTGCCATGAGGAAGCGGGACGGTGCCACGGACCATCTGGTCGGACTTCTTCGGGTCAACACCCATGCGGAAGGACAGGGTCACGCTCTGGTTGAATTTCGTCCCTGGAAACTTGCGGACGAGATCCGCAGCCTCCTCGAGCGAATACATCTTGCCCGCCGTGATCATCTCGGCGGCCTTCTTGTATCTCTTGCTTCTGGTTTGCATGTTCGGGTGCAGTTCGAGCGAACTTTCGAGGGTTCTCCTGCCTGTGGTTTGGGTTGCGGGTAAGGGGTGTTCAGCCGACGATTTCGATGCCCATCTGCCGAGCGGTGCCGGCCATGATGCGTGAGGCAGCCTCAAGATCGCTGGCATTGAGGTCGGGCATTTTCAGCTTCGTCGCCTCGAGCAACTGGGCCTTGGTGATTTTGGCGACCTTCTTCTTATTCGCCTCACTGGACCCGGACGCGATGTTGGCGATCTTCTTCAGCAGGTTCGACGCGGGCGGCTGCTTGGTGATGAAGGTAAAGCTCTTGTCCTTGTAAACCGTGATGACGGTGGGAAGAACGTCGCCGCCAGCCTTCTGGGTGGCCGCGTTGAACTCCTTGCAGAAGGCCATGATGTTCACGCCCGCCTGACCAAGCGCCGGGCCGATGGGTGGAGCTGGGTTTGCCGCGCCAGCTTTGATCTGGAGCTTGATCTGTTTGATAATTTCTTTTGCCATGACTGTTTTCCGTTGGTGCTGATTGAAAAGTTGTGGGCGGCTCCCGAAAGACCGGCGCCGTGTGGAGGCTAGGCTTTCTCGACCTGCCAGTACTCGAGGTCCACCGGGGTGGAGCGACCGAAAATGTTGACTGCCACTCGCAGCACGCCGCGATCCGGATCGATCTCCTCGACGATGCCCGTCTGGCTCTCGAACGGACCGTCCGCCACGCGGACGGTGTCGCCGATCGAGAAGGCAATCTTCGGCTTGATGGCGTCCTCGCGTTCGTGGACCTGGGCCAGCATGGCCTCCACCTCACGCTGCCGCATGGGAATCGGCCGGTCCTTCGCTCCAGCAAAGTTCAAGACGCCGTCTGTTTCCTTCACAAAGTACCATGACCTGTCCACCAGCTTGTTGTTCTCATCGAACAAGTAGAGGTTGGCGATGATGTAGCCGGGATAAAACTTGCGGCTGCTTTCGGTGCGCTTGCCCTTCTTCACCTCGGAGACACGCTCCGTGGGGACCAGCACCTCGAACACAAACTCGCCCATCTCCTCGGACTGGATGCGGCGGAGCATGTTGTCACGCACACGGTTCTCCATGCCGGAACGCACATGGATGACGTACCATTGGTCTCGCTTGGTGGGTGGGCTGGCTGGCATTGCGTTGCGGAAGGAGATGGACCGCGCGGGCGGTCGTCGTTGGAAGGCTTAAATCTTGGAGGCGGCCTCGAAGAAAAAACGGAGGAAGGTATCGAAGAAGGAGACAAACGCGCCCATCAGGAGCATCGCGATGAACACCACGATGGTGGAATCATTGAGCTCCTTGTATTTGGCAAAACCCTTTTCCTTGGGATCCCACGGCCATGTGGCCTTCTTCATTTCAAGGAACACCTCACCGAGATACTTGCGTATGCGACTCATGGAATTAAAGGAATTTGCCGAACTAGTGACCTGAGTGGCAGGCCAGGAGGGACTCGAACCCACAACCAATGGTTTTGGAGACCACTACTCTACCAATTGAGCTACTGACCTAGTTTGCAAAAAGCTCCGGATGCGTTGCGATGATTGAACTTGGAACCGCCCTTCTGTCCGTCTCGCTTGGAGAGACAAAGGCCGCGAGGCTTGTTACCAAGCCCCACGGCACTGAAAACGTCAGGCGGTCACCCGTTGAAACTAATCGAGGATGTTGGCCACACGGCCGGCACCCACCGTCTTGCCGCCCTCGCGGATAGCGAAACGGATGGTCTTTTCCATGGCGATCGGAGTGATCAGCTCGACCTCGATCGAGACATTGTCACCCGGCATCACCATTTCGACGCCCTCAGGAAGCTTCACACTGCCCGTCACGTCCGTTGTGCGGAAGTAGAACTGCGGGCGGTAATTATTGAAGAACGGCGTGTGACGGCCGCCTTCGTCCTTGGAAAGCACATACACCTCTGCGGTGAACTTCTTGTGCGGGGTGACGGAGCCTGGCTTGGCGATCACCTGACCGCGCTCAACATCGTCTTTCTTGGTGCCGCGAAGAAGCAGGCCCACGTTGTCTCCGGCACGACCTTCGTCGAGCAGCTTGCGGAACATTTCGATGTCCGTCACCGTGGTCTTGACCGTCGGGCGGATGCCGATGATTTCGACTTCGCCCATCTTCTTGATGATGCCGCGCTCGATACGACCGGTGCAGACAGTGCCACGACCTTCAATGGCGAACACGTCTTCAACCGGCATGAGGAACGCCTGGTCAATCGGACGCTCAGGAAGCGGGATGTAGGAGTCAACAGCGTCCATGAGCTTGAGGATATTTGCCTCATGGGTTGGATCGCCTTCGAGCGCCTTCAGCGCGGAACCCTTGACGATCGGAATGTCGTCGCCTGGAAAGTCATACTTGGAGAGCAGATCGCGAATTTCCATTTCCACCAGTTCGAGAAGCTCAGGATCATCGACCATGTCCACCTTGTTCATGAACACCACAAGGGCGGGCACGCCGACCTGACGGGCAAGAAGAATGTGCTCGCGCGTCTGAGGCATCGGGCCATCTGCCGAGGACACCACAAGGATGCCACCATCCATCTGGGCCGCGCCAGTGATCATGTTCTTCACATAGTCAGCGTGACCCGGGCAGTCCACGTGCGCGTAATGACGCTTTTCGGTTTCATACTCCACGTGGGCGGTATTGATCGTGATGCCGCGCGCCTTTTCTTCGGGTGCCGCGTCGATCTGATCATACGCCTTGGCCTGAGCGAACCCCTTCTTGGAAAGGACGGTGGTGATCGCTGCGGTGAGGGTAGTTTTGCCGTGGTCAACGTGGCCAATGGTGCCGATGTTGACGTGCGGCTTGTTGCGTTGAAATGCTTCTTTAGCCATGGATTTAGGTGAGGTTGTTGCGCTTGGGACGTTTTCAGTTTTGACTTATGCGGACTCCCATTTCCAACCTCCGATCTCATCATGGAGCTCATTTCGGGACTTGAACCCGAGACCTCGTCCTTACCAAGGACGTGCTCTACCAACTGAGCTAAATGAGCGGATCGGAAGCCGGTGAAGGAATCCTTCTCTTCCGAAAGCAAAGCCGAGGCACGTCAGTCCCATGTAGAGACAACTCACCCCGGCTCCTTTCCCGAAAAAGTAGCCCGGAGAGTAGAAGGCCAGCAAGGTGTGTCAAAAGGTATTTTGAATTTTTCAGGAGAGCAAATGCCCGCGGGGTCGCGCCACGCGGATGGGGTTTTTCAGTCCGTCTCCGGCTTGAAATTCTTCACAAACTCCAAGCACTTCGTCACGTCCGGCAGGCTAGTTTCCCAATCCTTTTCCCACTCCGCATGAAGCGGCCCGCGAAATCCCTGAGCGGCAAAAAGATTCAGCACGGCCGGGATGTCGGACTTGCCGGTTCCCCACACCATGTCCTTTGCCTCCCGCACGCCAAATGCGTCGAGGTCCTTCACGTGGCTGTCGAAGATGCGGCCTTTCAGCAAGGTGATCGCGTCCGTCGGCCTCACTCCCGAGCGCACCCAGTGGCCGATGTCGGCGCACGAGCCCATGCGCGGATCACGGTCTTTGACGAGGCTCAGCACATACTCCGGGTCCCAATAGCGGTAGCTGCGATCCAGAGGCTTCTTCGGGTGATTGTGGATCGCCATTTTGAGGTCGTATTCCTTCACGAGCTTCTCAATGAGATCGAAGGCGTCCACATCCGGCTCGCTCACCACAATCCCGACGCTCATGTCCTTGCAAAAGTCGAAGATCTTCCGGCAATCAGCCTCGTCGTTCTTGAGCTTCACAACGCCGTACCCGACAGGCGTCAGTCCGAGTTCCTTGAGCTTCGCCTTCACCGGCACCCGTTGCTCCGCAGTGCTGTTGTGATCGAACTTGGTCTTCGGATCATCCTTGTTGAGCTGATGGCCGGGAAAAAACTCGACCGTCTTTCCACCAGCGGCGGCGATCTTATCCAGCGCGGTCATCAGGTCGAACGACTTGAAGGTGTAAGCCTGACATCCCGCATAAAAGTAGCCAACCTTGGCGCTTTCGGGAAGTGTATCAGCGCCCATGGCGGATGAGGCCAGCGCGATGACGAGAGAGAGGCATGCGAATGAAAATTTCATGGGCAGATGGAACGGGTGTGCGTCTGGGTTCTTGCAGCTTGTGCCGCCCGCACCACCAAGGCTCATCGCGCCGGGACGCCCCCGACTTCTCAAACCTACTCCACGTCGTTTTCAACTCCCGCCAACAATTCCGTCCCCGCCATGACCCATATCGCCAGCGATTTCCCACTCAGTCCGTCGTCGGATCGCTGCGCCAGTTCCCGTCGTGCCACACGCGCATCACCCCTCACCGCGATCACATCCAGCGGCTCGTTCAGCAAGATCGCAAGCTGATCCGCGAATCCGGCTTTGATCCGCTGCGGCTCTGGTTTCCTGCCCTCCGCTGCGAACCCGAGCGCTGGATCGTCGAACACCTTCACAAAACTGTCGCCCAGCAGCAGAACGGACGACGCGGCGCTCGGCTCAAAGCCTGACACGGAGACGAGTGTCACCTGCTCAGGCCCAAAAAAACTGGCCGGCGATGGCAGCCGGAGTAATCCCACCAGATCGCCGAAGGTGGTCCGATCCACGATGCGCGCATCGACCAAAGGCGTGCTCGCCGGTGGCGTCAGAGCCTGCGGATATTTTGTGCGGATGTGCTTCGCGACGGTTTCCGCCATGAGCTTCATCGCGTCGGGCGTCCAGTGGGTGTCTTGTTGAAGGAAGACTTGTTTGCGCAGCTTCAGCCGCCACATCTCTGGCGCGAGATCGATGACGTCGATGCCTCTGGAGCGAAGCAAATCCTGGAGGGCGCGTTGGTCCGGGTGATGCACGGGCGCGTCAAACTTCGCCGACGACAAACGCTCGGGATAGATCATCGACTTCACCGGCACCGGCACCAGGATGAGCGGCACGCCGCGCTCTTTCAGCGCGGCGGCCAGCTCGAGTATCTCCTTCAGCGTGCCGTGCTTGTTTGATGAAGACAGCGCCTTTCCTCGCAGTCCCTTGCCGGTGAGACTCGCGATTTCCCTTCTCGGGAAAAGCCAGCCGCTGATGCCAATGTGCACCGCGCCGTTCCCTTCGCCAAATCTCGTGAGCACCTCTTGGGTGCGCGGATGAACGACAGCCGCACCCGTGGACCGATCCTGGAACATCAACACCGCGAGCCCAGCCAGCGCGATGCCGCATGCCGTTTTCCACCACGCTGGTTTCCGCAGCAGAAACGCCGTGTTCGGCACTGCCCACACGACGAGCGCGCACACGATGAGGCTCATCGTGTTGAAGTTCCGCAGCATGTCCGCATCCAGCAAAGCTGCGGTCGGCGCGAGCGGCGGACCTTGTCCGATCATAATCTGCAGATAGCGACCCGCCTCACCCGGCGAGTCAGCGCGGAAAAAAACCCACGCGATCAGAAGGATGAAAAACGTGATCGCCGCCCGGATCGGCTTTGCCAGGCCCGCGTAAAACGCGCGACCGCCAGTCGCGCGCTCGATCCAAAGCATGAGCCCGTGGAGGAGCCCCCAGACCACGAGGCCCCCGGAAGCTCCGCGCCAAAGCATGCCGACCAACATCGTCAAGAGGACAGAAGCGATCACGCGGCTGCGCACTTCTCCCACCGGCACAAACCAGCGCCGCCAGAAATCGGTGATGCCGTCCGCTTGATACGGCGAGTCAAAGTCCTCTCCCACCTTGAAGCCGAACATCCCCATCAGCCCGCCCGCCATGTCCACGAATGCGGAGAACAGGAAATAAACCTGAAAGGCGAAAGCGATCACACCGATCCAGGCCGAAAATGCTGTGAGGCTTCCCGGTCCTGCTGCGAATGCGGCGTCCGCAATGCCGCCCATCGGCACCGCGAGGAGGTTTTTTTTGGCGAGCCCAAAGCAGAAACGTGTGATGCCAGCCACCACGGGCCGCGATGCGAAATTGAGGATGTGCGACTTGTTATCCACGATGAAACCGAGGCGCAATCCATCCGCGAATCCTCCGGCGGCGGCAAACACGAAATCGAACACGGCCGCGGAATAGGGGCCATTCCTGATGTCGGCCCCCGATCTCGCCCGCACTGCGGACGGTCACACCAAACTTCACAGACAGTCCCGGAAGGAGACTGGCAGCCCATATCGTTTGCTGTCCGATGAAACGCCCCTTCCCTCTGCTCACGCTCGCTTTTCTTTCGTCACTTTCCGTCAACGCGCTCGAGGCGGCGCCACCTGCCGCGATCCCGCTCTGGCCGAAGGGCGCGCCGGGCTCGGAATCGCGCGTGGGTGAGGCTGAGAAGATCGAGGGCGATGGAGTGAAATCGAACAATGTGACGAATGTCCACAATCCCTCCATCACACCCTTCCTCCCTGCGGCCGATGCGGCGACGGGCACGGCCGTGATCATCGCGCCAGGCGGCGGACACTCGAAGCTTTGCCTCGGTCACGAAGGCAACGCGCTCGGTGCGTGGTTTGCGGACCACGGCATCGCGGCGTTCGTTCTGAAATATCGGCTCGCACGCGAACCGGGCTCCACTTACACGATCCAGGATCACGCGATGGCCGACACGCGCCGCGCAATCCGCACTGTCAGAACCCGTGCGACCGAGTGGAGCATCAAGCCGGATCGCATCGGCATCATGGGCTTCTCGGCAGGCGGCGAGCTGGCTGCATTTGCCGCGATGAACTCAGACGCAGGCAAGGCCGGCTCTGACGACGTCATCGAGCGCGCGAGCAGCCGCCCCGATTTTCAGGCGCTGATTTATCCAGGCACGTCCGATCTCTTCACCGTCGAGAAAGGCATGCCGCCCGTGTTCATCGCATGCGGCTACGGTGACCGGCCTGACATCGCGAAAGGCATGGCGACCCTGTATTTGAAGTACAAGGAGGCCGGCGTGCCTGCGGAACTGCACATCTACTCCAACGCGGGCCACGGCTTCGGCTACCGCGAAGGCACGACGACCGCCGCAGGCGCATGGCCGTTTCGTTTCCGCGAGTGGCTCGTGGACAGCAAGCTGCTCAGCCCGTAGGCGAGCTGCCCGTCGCGGCTCGCAACATCCTGCAAACAGTCAGTGCTCCGAAGTCCCAATCGTCGGATCGTCCTTCCGTGAATCGCGATGCAATCGACGTGTTGCGAGGCGGGACGCGCTCACCACCACAGCGCGTCGATGAAAAACGTCGCCACCATCGCGAGGCTGATCAGCAGCCGGAGGATGAGACCGGCCGTGGTGCCGATGAGCGTGCCCCACGTCGATTTCACAGCGGCGTCGATTTCCTTTTTCGCGAACATCAATTCAAAGGCCAGCCCGCCCACGAGCGGCCCGATGATGAGCCCGGGCAGCGAGAAGAACAATCCCACGATGCCGCCGACGAACACACCGGCAATGCCCCAGCGGCTCGCGCCAAACCATTTCGCCCCCATCGCGCCGCTGGCAAAGTCGAACACATACGCCAGCACGAGCTGCAGGCCGAGCAAGGTCAGCCCCGGCCAGCTCATTGCAGATTCGGGCCTCAAGATCGTGTGGATCACACCGGCGAGGAAGATGAGCAGCGGCCCGGGCAGAAACGGCAGCACCGCGCCGAGCACGCCGACGATGAGCAGGCAGATCGTCAGGGTCCAAACACCGAAACCGCCCCACGGCACGGATTGAATGAACTGCGTGGTCGAGTTCCACACGTTGTGCCACCACTCAATCATCGGCAAAGGTGACCTTGTCAGTGACAGGTTTGCGCGCGCTCTTCGGCTGCGCCGCGCCTTCCTTTGGCCAGCCGAGATAGATGAGTCCCGCGCAGCGGTCTTCGGTACGAAAGCCCAGCCACTCGTTGAAGGCGCGGTCGTAGATCAGCGGCGGCGATGACCACGAGAATCCGAGTCCTGCGGCAGCAGCGGAGAGCGCAAGGTTTTGCAGCGCGCAAGCCACGGCCTCCATCTCCTCCAGCTCGGGGATCTTCCCGGCATCACTGCGCTGCATGAACGCCACGATCACGACTGGAGCCAGCAGCGGGTTTCTCCCCAGCTTCGCGTGCTTGTCCTCACGAAACTGCGCGGGCGGTGTGATCTCTGAATAGATGCGCTGCAAATTCTCCGCCAGCCGCGCGCGCGCTTCGCCGGTGAAGACGCGAAAGCGCCACGGCTCGGTCAGTCCATGCGTCGGCGCCCAGTTCGCGTTCTCCAGCAGTTCCATCAGCAGCGCGCGCTCGACCGGACGCGCACCATCCATCTCGGCGGGCTTCAGCGTGCGGCGGCTGCGGATCAGCGCGGTGGTTTCTGCGAGCGAGGGAATCATCGGCGGAAGGGGCTCAAAGGACACGATTGACTGCGGCTATGGCCATGGCTTTGGCCGTGGGGATTCATCATTCCACTTCGGGAATGTTGTCGAGCGAGCTTTTCTTCCAGCGGCCTTCCAGTGTGTACACCAGATGCGGCGTGTACAATTCCGGCTCGAGCAAAAACGAGTCGTGCCCTTTTTCGGAATGCACCGTGATGTGCATGGACGAGACGCCGGCGCGCTCGAGGTAGCCGATCAGCTCCGCCTGCTCCTCGGGATAGAAGCAGAAGTCCGAGTCGATGCTGAAGATCAGATAATGGTGCCCGGCCTCACGGGACCGCGCGAAGAGCTGCTCGTAGTCAGCGACGCCCGCGTCGAAAAGCGGATCGTAGCGCAGCCACATGTCGCAGATGCGCAGGTAAGTGTTCGCATCGAAGCGCTTCACGAACTTCTTCCCCTGATGCAGCATGTAGCTTTCGACGTTGTGCTTCACGCGATACCACGAGAGCTGGCCGTCGGGCTGGTTCATGTCCGTGCGCGCGCGGCGCTCGATGGCGTCGAGATGCACGAAGGTCTTGTGGCTGATCATCCGCGCCAGCGCCAGCCCGTACTCCGGCGCCTCGCCCTTGTAATAATCGCCGCCATGGAAGTGCGAGTCATTCTCGATGGCCATCACCTGCTCAAACAACGTCAGCCGTGCCAGCACCGTGGTGCGCGGGCCGGACGCGATGGGCATCACGATCTTCACCCGCTCGGGAAACATCGTGGCCAGATTGATCGCCAGCAGTCCGCCCACCGACGCGCCGATCACGGCTAGCAATTGCTTGATCCCGAGATGATCCAGCACCGCGAGCTGCGACCGCACCACATCGCTGGAACTCACAGCGGGAAACTTGCCGCCATACGGTTTGCCCGTCTTCGGATTGATCGATGCCGGGCCCGAGGAGCCGTAGCAGCCGCCGAGGTAATTTGCGCAGATGATGAAGTAGCGGTTCGTGTCCATCGCCTTCCCCGGGCCGATGAACAAATCCCACCAGCCAGTCTGGCAGTCTTCCGTCCAGCGCGCGTCGGTGTCCGGCACAGATTTCGTCACACCTGCGGCATGTTGGCTGCCGGAGAGCGCGTGGAAGAGCAGGATGGCGTTCGTCTTGCGCGCGTTCAGCTTGCCGTACGTCTCGTAGGCCACCGTGATGCCGGGCAGCGACATCCCGCACGAGAACGCAAACGGCTCCTGCGCGGAACCGACTTCCAAAAACTGCGTCTGTGTCTCCCCGATGCCTTTGGCCATGTGGCGCCGAAGAAACAGCACTTTCAGGAAGGGGCAATGTGGAAAGTGGATGCGCGCACCACTCCAGCCTGTCCTTCACCCGCGCGACCGTCACGGGCTGACGCCGAGTTCCGTGATCTTCACGTCGTCGATCAAGTACGTGCCGGGATGTTGCAGGAAGAGGGTGAAGCTCACGCTCTTAGTGCCGGCCGGAGTCTGGATGAAATGCGGAAACGTGTGCCACTTCCCGACGTGCTCGTGCGCGCCGATCCCGCTCCAGTGGTTCCTCCCGAGCGCCTTGTTCTTCGCATCACGGAAGATCACCCGCGTGCGCGGCGCGATGGGCGGCGAGCCGCGCGTCGTCTCGTCAGCATCATCGGAGGCGGGGGGCTTCATCGGCGCGGGGTCATTCCAGTGCACGTGCGTGATGCGGTAGCTCGCGCCGGGTTTCACATCGATGGCAAAGGTGAGTGCTCCCGTGCCGCCCTCCGGCACTGTGATGCGGAGATGGCCGGCCTCTTGCACTAGCACCGCGCCATTCGTGGCTGACCAGCGGAGTTTCTCAGCCGTGGCTCTCTCACAATTACCGTGTGGAAAGGCGCGCGTGCGGGATTTGCCGGACATCAGGCTGCGCGCCAAATGCGCCATCGGTCCTGTGGGGGAAATGGCCTCCGTCTCCGCCGTGTCACCCGCGTCGAGATTCGCGCACAGGCTCGGCGCGTAGGCCTTGATCCGCGCGCGCACTGACTCGCGCTGGCCGATGAGGTCCAGCAATGCCTTTGCATCCTGCGCGCTTTCCTCTGCCGCGGATTCGAGCCGTGCCGCCACGAACATCCCGCGCACCGTGGTCTCCAGCAGCTCGATTTGATCCTCCAGCCGGCGCAGCCGTGCGCGCTCATCTTCACTCAGCCCGCTCTCGTGCGCCGCGCGCATCAGCTTCACGAGCTCACCGAGCACAGGCTCATACGCGGACAAAATGAACGCTGGCGAACCGTTGCCCGGATGCTTCCTCAAAGCCACGCGCACGGCGGGAATGGTCGTGTCCAAGGGTGAATGCTTCGCCTTGACCAGCCGCGACTCGAGAAGGTCGTAGCAAGCCTTCACATGAGGCGCGGCCTTGCCGTAGAGCGCGCGGTAGTACCCGGACTCGAGCGCCCGCGCATCGGCGTGGGCGTCCCACATCAATCGCGCCATGAGGATGTGCCCCGCGCCGAGCTGCTCGTAGCTTTGGCCCATGTAAAGGTAGCCGCCCTCGAAACCCGCCTGTGCCTCCCCGCGGATGCGCTCGATCAGATGCGCCGTCATCGGCGCGATGAGATTGAGCGACGAGTCCGGCGAGTAGTAGATGTCATACTTCGCCAGGTGAGCGGCCGCCTCGCGCCAGCGCCTCTCCATCGCATGCTCCTCCGGCCAGCCGAGCCCCTGATGAAACGCCGTGTTCGTCGCGTGGACGACGTACACGTTCGGATGCGGCCGCACCTTCTCAGGCGGCTCGCGGTAGTAGCTGTAGGCGTAGGCGCCGAGCAGCTTCGTCGGATGCGCCTTCGCCACGCGCTCCGCCACCGCGTTGTAGAATGTGATGAGCCGGTCGGTGATCACCGGCCTGCCGTCGGCGCGTGTGGCGTTGTCCAGCGCGCGACACTTCGCACACGTGCAGAAGCCGCTGCCGTCGTTCGGCGAGAGCGAGAACATGTCGCGCCCCGGATGCTCGTTGAAAAAGTCGATGCCCGCCTTTGCGAAGACTTCGATCACCCCGGGGTTCGTCGTGCACACCTGCCCGCCGTGATGCTCCATGTAATAGCCGGGCTTCCGCACACCGTCGATCTCCGCAAACCACTCCGGATGCTCCGCGCCGTATTTCTCCACCGGCATGATCTGATGCCACGAGTGGCTGTGCGCGATGGTGTGGCTGTGACCGAGCCGCAACCGCCGCGCAAACATGTCCTCACCACACTTCCCCTCCGGCGAGTAGGCCAGATGGCGGTACGTCCAGGCGGGCGCGGACTCGATGTCGAGATCCGGCACCGTCACGCGCGCATGCTTCGGCACGATGGTGCCGAGCTCATCGTGCCAGAGAAACTGCACGCCCATGCAGCGCTCCAGCAGCTCATACACCCCGCTCAGCGTGCCCGTCTGCGAAGCCGCCGCGCGCTTTGGCTGCAACGATCCACGCTGCACATCCACACCCACGATGTGGATGTCAGCGCCCGCCGTCTTCAAGCGGAACCCTTCCGCCTTCAATCCATCCGCATGAATCGACGACGCGCTCCTGCCCACAAAAACGTGCTTCCGTCCCGGCGTCGGCACCGCGACGACGGGGAGCTCGTCTCCGGTGGAGCGCTTGATCCAGAGATTCAGCTCCCGCGCTGCCAGCGTCGTTGCTGCATTTGCGTCCGCCGCCCGCACGATCTCGTAGTCGCTGCGGCCGTTTTCGATGAGCACACGATCCTCCGCGGTGGCAGACGTGATGAGACAGATGAGCAGGAGATGTTTCATGAGCGTGCGGATCAAACGCGCTCGAAGTCTGATGCCTTCAAAACCTGACGGCGTAAAAGTCATCGCGCGCTGAACTTTCCGCGTCTCCGTTCGTTGTCTGCCGCGCGCACTGTCTCCATGCCCAAACCCCTTCCACCCTTCATCATCGAGCTGACAGACCTCCTCGCTCCGCTCGGCGCCGTGCGCGTGAAGCGGATGTTCGGCGCCTTCGGCGTTTACCTCAGCGAGTTCTTCATCGGCATCGTCGATGAAGGGCAGCTCTATCTGAAGGTGGACGAGCAGAGCAAGCCCTCGTTTGAAGCACGCGGCCTGCCGCCGTTCACCATTGAGCATCGCGGACGGACTCTCTCCATGGCCTACCACCTCGCTCCCGAGGAAGCGCTCACCAATTTCATTCAGATGAAGCCATGGGCCCTGCTCGCGCTGCAGACCGCAAAGCGCGCCGCATCGGTCAGGCCAGCAAAAAAGCCGCGCAAATCCTCATGATCACACCAAAGCTCACCCTTCCATTCCTCCTCTTTGCGTTCGCAGCGCACGCCGAAGTCGCGCCGCCATATCACCAGGTCAAATACGAGGCCTCTGACAAGCCGGGGGAACTCGCGATGGCGGTGACGTACACGCTGTGGGTGCCGCCCGGTGTGAAGGCGTTGCGCGGCGTGCTCGTGCATCAGCATGGCTGCGGCGTCTCATCGGCGCAGACGGGACTGACCGCGGCGTACGATCTGCATTGGCAGGCGCTGGCGCGGAAGTGGGACTGCGCCTTGCTCGGCCCCGCGTATCACCTGCTCAAGGACATGGAATGCCGCAAGTGGTGCGATCCACGAAATGGATCCGACGCCACGTTTCAGCGCGCGCTTGGCGACCTCGCCACGCAAACGAACCACCCGGAGCTGGCCACTGTGCCGTGGAGTTTGTGGGGGCACTCAGGCGGCGCGTTTTGGTCGAGCCTGATGCTCACGCTTCACCCGGAGCGCATCGCCGCCATTTTCTTCCGCTCCGGCTCCGCGTTCGGCGCGTGGGAACGCGGGGAGATCCCGAAGCCCGCGCTCTCGCCCGCCGTCTTCACCGTGCCGTTCCTGTTCATCGGCGGTGTGAAGGAGGCGCAGGACAAAGTCCACGGTCCGCCACGGGTCACAGACCGCGCGATGTGGACTCTGTGGCGCGGGCACGACGCTCCCGGCGGCATGGCCTCCGATCCCCTGAGCGGCCACGAGTGCGGCGACTCGCGCTATCTCGCGATCGCATTTTTCGACGCCTGCCTGAAGCAGCGGCTCGGCGCACACGGACTGAAGCCTGCGGGCAAAGGCGTGGTGATCGACGACTCATGGCTCCCTGACGAAGCCTTCGCCAAAGTCTGGTCCGGCTACAATCAAACGGGCCGCCCGTCAGACACAACGCCGCCACCGGCTCCGACGAATGTCCGCCTTGCGGCCGATGGTGAACTGACCTGGAGCGCGGAGGCTGATCTGGAGAGCGGGCTCGGCGGATTCATCATCCAGCGCGATGGGAAGGAGATCGCTCGATTGCCACAGAAGCCTGTCGGGAAGCTCGGGACGCCATTGTTCCAAGGCCTCAGCGGAGGTGACACGCCGATCATCGCCCAGCCGCCAATGCGCTTCTCCGTCACGACTGCGGAGACTGGAGGGAAGAGCACCTACGGCATCATCACCGTGAACGCCGCAGGCCTCCTCTCGGCACCCGCCGCCTGCGTCGCGCCTTGACCGCACGTTCACCGCGCGCGCTGACTTTTAAGATCGCTTCCAGATGCCGCGCAGATGCTCATCGAACCAGTCGGCAAACTGCGCGCAGTCCGGCTGCCCGTACGACAGCCCCCGACGCCACCTCAGCGAACTAAGTCCCCCAGCGTCCACGGCCAATCGTCCAACAACGGTTATCATTGCGGCTTCGCGCAATGATAACCATGTTCGTTAGGCGACGTTGGTTGGACTTTCATTGAGTCGGCGCAAGCTTCTCGATGGTCACGATGGGGATGCAATAATGCAATGGTAGTGAATGTAATCTGGAGAATCAGCAGGACGAGAATAGCAATGAGGTAACGAGGTGATGCTCTGCGCTGAACTAGGAAAGACGCAACGAGCGATGCAATGGAAGCAATGCCCACGAGCACCCATCTGGAGTGGAGGACGGCCACTGTCGATATGGGAAGGGGCTGATGGCCGACCACTGCTCGGAATATGTCGGCAAAGCGGGGAATAACCAGCGCCGACACGTAAAGCTGCACAAGGCTGAGAAGGATGACACAGCCCAGTGCAATGATAACGCTGACACGGCGTTGACTTGGAGCGCGACTTACGAGCGTTTGAATTCCGGCGGTCATTTCACGAAAGATGTTCAGAGTCGCCTAACTCCTCGGATCAGGCGACGGCGAGCGGGAGACGTTGATGACACGACAGATGCCATACGAGCCGTTGCCTGCATCCGTTTTCGTTCGGCGTTGCGGTCATTTGGGAGTTGGTGCGGCGCATAGAAAGCAGAGAAATACGGCTCCGCAGCAGAAGACGGAACCTCGGTCGTGAAAAGCTATACGCATCTTGGTGTCGCCGCGCCGCAGGTCGTCTGTCACGTCGAGCGGGGGAACTCCGACGTAGATATCAGGGGAAGGGTCGGCGCCGATGTAGTCGGGCGGGCTCACGGGAAAACCTGCGATGCCGTCGTATGAATGGCCGTTAACGCGGATCTCGTCGTCCACGATAAGCTTCTGGACTCCATCAGGAGCGCCGGAAAGCACGAGCCGACAGCCGGGAGGCACATGAGCTAAATCTAGCTCGACAGTGAAGAAAGGAAGCTCCTCTGAGCGCCCTTTTGACCAGGCTATTGGCAAGACGTCGGTGAGCTTTATCGCTACGGGGCAGGTTAGGTCATTCATTTGTTGTTTTGTGTTGTTGCTGACGGAAACGGATGGCGCGTAGCATCGCCGAACAGTGCAGATGGTTCACATTAGTGTGTGTTTCGCCACTTGCTTTATAGCCGACAAAAATGTGGGTTTTGCGCGGGATCTGACTGGCATGGGTTTGGTTTT
>JANOBO010000186.1:0-2647 GCA_031411695.1 Verrucomicrobiaceae bacterium | reverse complement strand
CGTTTACGCGATCAAGCCGATGAATTGCCCCGGCCATGTGCAGATTTTCAAGCACGGCCTGAAATCGTATCGCGATCTTCCGCTGCGCCTCGCCGAATTCGGCATCGTGCATCGCTACGAACCGTCCGGCGCGTTGCATGGATTGCTCCGCGTGCGCGGCTTCACGCAGGACGACGCGCATTTGTTCTGCACCGAGGAACAAGTCGCCGCCGAAGTCCTCGGCTGCCTCAGCCTTGTGAAGATCGTGCTCAGCACCCTCGGCATGACGGATTACCGCGTCCGCGTCGGCCTGCGCGATCCCGACAGCAGCAAGTTCACCGGCAATCCCGAGCAGTGGGACAAGGCCGAAGACGCCTGCCGCAAAGCCGCCGCCACTCTCGGCGTGCCCTTTACCGAAGAACCCGGCGAAGCCGCGTTCTACGGCCCGAAGATCGACTTCGTCATCAAGGACGTTATCGGTCGCGAATGGCAGCTCGGCACCGTGCAGGTCGATTACGTGCTGCCCGTGCGCTTCGATCTGACCTACAACGGTGCTGACAACAAAGCGCATCGCCCCGTCATGATCCACCGTGCGCCCTTTGGCAGCATGGAGCGCTTCTGCGGCGTGCTCATCGAGCACTTCGCCGGTCATTTCCCGACCTGGCTTGCCCCCGAGCAGGTGCGCATTCTCACCATCAGCGAGAAGGTCGATGCCTTCGCCGATGAAATCTTCGCCCAGCTCAAAGCTGCGGGACTGCGTGTCACGCTGAACAACGACGCCGACAAAATCGGTGCCAAGATCCGCAACGCCCAGCTCGACAAGATCCCCTACATGCTCGTCCTTGGCGAAAAAGAAGCCGCCGCCCAAAGCGTCGCCGTCCGCCACAGCAAGAAAGGCGATCTTGGCGTGAAACCGGTCGCTGACTTCCTCGCGGAGATCACGGCGGAGGTGAAGGAGCGGAGGCTTTGATCTCCGTCCAACATGAGTGAGCAGTATGAAAACAATCTAGACCCGACTCCACAGTCGGAGGTGCTGGCAGCCCGCTCTGTGGAAGAGCGCATGAAACGTCCCGTGTCGGTGAAGTGGGCTTTGGTGATGATGCTGGGGTCGGTGATCTGTATCTCAATTTTGGAAGCACAGGTCTTTGGCGAGTACGGGTGGAGACTGTGGACCGACCATCCTTTGGCGACTGCGGAGGACGTGTCCCGCATCGCGGCCTGTTTTGCGTTATTATTCGGTGGACGAAAGCCTTGGGTGTTTTGGCTCACGGTCATGCAGTTGAGTTTGCATTTGATCAATTTTGGCAAAAGCATCATCTGGGGCCTACCTGCAATTCCGGCAAATGACATGGCGTCACAAATCTCGTTCTTTCTCGTTGGTGTTTTGCTGTGTTATCATTACTACCGCTTCACCTTCTGCGGGCCGAGTCGCCGCTACTTTCACGTTGCTCGCGAGTAAGACCTTTGGGTTTCACACAAGGAGCGGAGTTTGTAGCCACGTTCGCCAGAACGTGGTCAAGGAATGGTCAAGAGGTCAAGGTGTGGTCAAGAGCACGACGCTTGACTGCTTGACCCTCTTGACGATTTGGGTTCTCAGCCATCTCACTGCGCAAACTGCAGCGACCCCAGGATCTTCGGCACAGCGGAGACCTTGGAGATGTGCTGACCGGTTGAGTAGAACGAGAGCACCCAGACACGGTTGTTGTGAGGCAGGTGCACCTGCACGATCGACTGTGACTTGTCGCGGCTGGTGGCCTCGCAGCGGAAGGCGTTTGCGCCGGCCAGCCCGAACATGCCTGCGCGCTCGATCTTGGTGAAGCCGCCTTCGCCCAGCGTGCGCTGAATGCCTTTCTGATACGCCGCGTTCGCCACCAGTGCGTCCTTGGAACCGGGATCATTCGCGCCCAGCGGGCCGACGATGACAAAGCGCTGATTGCCGTTGTTGGCAGCCGCGAAGAGCAGGGTGTTCGCTGGTGCGGTTTTGGCGATCCGCCAGCCATCTGGCAGCGCGACGGCCAGGTGATGCTTGGAAAGCGTCACCATTTCACCGCCTTGCACCGGCGTGATTTTCATGGAGGCGGTGTTCGAACAGCTCGTCAGGAAGAAGGGGGAGAGCAACAGCAGCAGGAAGGAGAATTTTTTCATCAAAATGGGGCTTGTTTGGTGGAATCATCAAGGAGCGTCGAAGCGGCGGAGGCAACCCGAAATTTAAGCAGGATCCCAGGCCGTGGCTTCGATTGCAGCTTCTTGCCCGGCGCGTCATCTGGTGGCGTGCCTAGCAGATGAGTTTGGATTATTCATTCACCCCGATTCATGCCCTTCTGGTGAGGCTCGCTATGTTGGGCAGCACCACCAAACCGCACTGTGCAGCGCAGTTGCATAAAAATGGCGGACAGGGAGGGATTCGAACCCTCGGTACCGGATTAGGGTACACACGCTTTCCAGGCGAGCCCGATCGACCACTCTGGCATCTGTCCATTTATCGCTACCCGAAAGGAACGAGCGGCGACTTTGCCGTCTGGCTGGTTTATCGCAAGTTGATTTTGAGGAGAGTTGCACGGCATGGCCTGCGTTGAAGTCCGCTGCTCATCTCAATTACCATCATGCACTCCCGACTCTGCTTCACCATCCTCTGCCTTTCGTCATTCATCAGTCTCCTCCATGCTCA
>JANOBO010000185.1:0-29227 GCA_031411695.1 Verrucomicrobiaceae bacterium | reverse complement strand
AGGCAGCGCGGGCGGTGGGCTTCAGCGCGGCTCAGACCTACCGCTTCGTCATCATCCCGCAGGCGTTACGGCGCGCGCTGCCGGGCACCACGGGGCAGCTTGTGTCGCTGATCAAAGACTCCTCGCTGCTCTCCGTCATCGGCATCGATGAGCTGGTACAGAGCGTAAAGGTGATGAACTCCGCCAGCTACACCGCTCTCGAGGGCTATGTTCCGCTCGCGCTGGCTTACCTCGCGATGACGCTGCCGCTTTCGTGGTGGGCGCGCGGTTTGGAAAGGAGGTTCGCGTATGAAACTTGAGGTGCGCGCAGTCGCGAAGAGTTTTGGTGCTCACGCTGCCTTGGCTGACGTCACGTTTGCCACCTCGGCCGACGCGCACGTCATCGCGCTGCTCGGCCCGTCGGGCGGCGGGAAGTCCACGCTGCTCCGCGTGCTAGGCTGCCTTCTCGTCCCGGAGGCCGGTGAGTTGATCATCGACGGCGAGGTGCTCCCGAATGACGAGGCCGGCGCGCTGGCCGAGCGGCGGAAAAACGGCTTCGTCTTCCAGGGGTACAATCTCTTCCCTCATCTCACCGCGCTCGAAAACGTCGCGCTGCCACTGCGCGCGGTGCACTCCATGCAGCCCGCCGCAGCCGATGCGCGGGCCCGTGAGCTTCTCGAGCGCCTCGGTCTCTCCGCTCATGAACACAAACGACCCGCGCAGCTCTCCGGCGGACAGCAGCAACGCGCCGCCATCGCGCGCGCGCTGGCCCCGAAGCCCCGGCTCCTCCTGCTTGATGAGCCCACTTCCGCGCTCGATCCCGTCATGACCGGCGAGGTGCTCGATGTCATCCGCGAGTTGGCCGAGGGCGGGCAAAACATCGTCCTCGCCACGCACGAGATTTCATTCGCCAAGCTCGTCGCAGACTGGGTCGTCTTTCTGGCCGATGGAAAAGTCGAGGAGTCATCTCCGGCCGCCGACTTCTTCACCCGGCCGCAGTCACCGCTGGCGCAACGGTATCTTGAAGGCCTGTCGAAGTACCGCTAACGATGGCCGCATGAGCAAAGCCACCGCCGTCACGAAAGGTCCGCGCCCTTGGGTCATCGCCGAGACGAATTGGAAGCACATCAGCAAAACGAAGTACCAGGTGGCGCTTCTGCCCATGGGCGCCACCGAAGCGCATAACTGGCACCTGCCCTACGGCACCGACAGTTTGCAAAACGAGGCCATCGCCGCCGAGGCAGGCCGCATCGCCTGGGATCGAGGCGCGCGCGTCGCTGTTCTCCCGAATATTCCCTTCGGAGTGCAGACCGGCCAGCTCGACATCCCTTTCTGCATCAACATGAATCCCAGCACCCAGCTCATGTTGCTCAACGACGTCATCGCATCCCTCAAAGGCGTCGGCGTGCCGAAGCTCGTCATCCTCAACGGCCACGGCGGGAACGACTTCAAGCAAATGCTGCGCGAGCTGCAGGCGCGGCATCCCGAGATCTTCCTCTCCACGGTGAACTGGTATCACGCCCACACCGGCGTCGGCATCATCGAGGAACCCGGCGACCACGCCGATGAGCGCGAGACCAGCCTCATGCTCCATCTCCATCCCGACTGGGTGCTGCCAAAAAAAGAGTGGGGCTCCGGCACCGATAATCCCTGGCGCCTCAAAGCCATGCGCGAGAAATGGGTCTGGGCGCAGCGTGCGTGGACGCAGGCGACCAACGACACCGGCTCGGGGGATCCCAAACTCTCCACAGCCGCGAAGGGCGAGGCTTACCTGACCGCCATCACCGAAAAGATCGCCACTTATCTCGTCGAGCTTGCAGCCATCGACGTGAAGCAGCTCCACGAAAAGACAGAGTAGTTCAGTCACTCCGTGACTGGTTTCGTCAAAACAGCGAAGCCCCGTCGAATTCCGATGCGGAGATCAGATGGTCCGCAAAGAAACGCAAAACACACCAGCATCCCGGATGAGATGCGAAGCAGCGCACACTGCACCTTAGCCACTACGGTTTGGTCGGCGCGGGCTCCGTCGCTGTGGCAGGCGGCGGAGTTGAAGCAGCGCCTGGAGGCGGTGTCGCAGGTTTCGGCGCTGGAGGCGCTGGTGGCGGCGGGATCGGCGGAGCACCATCTGCGGCAGGTGCTGGCACCACGGTTCCAGCCGGCGGCGTGACAGGCTTCGCATCCGGCTTCGGTGCTGGTTTCGCTTCAGGCTGTTTCACCACCACAGTCGCGCCCGGCTGTTTCGTCACGCTGATGGTTTTGCCGTCTGCGGTCGCAGGTGCGGGCAGAGTGGCTGCGGCAGCAGGGGCAGCCTCCACCGGCATCCCGGGTGGCGACACTGTCGGCGGCGTGGCGGGCAAACCTTGGATGCCACCAGGTGCCGCAGGTGCCACGGCAGCAGCAGGCGTGGCTGGGAAAATCTTTTGTTTATCCCCCAGCTTCCCTCTTTGCATTTTGGTGGTCAGCACCGCCAGTGTCAGGGTCAGCAGGAACAAAGCTCCGGCCAGATAGCCTGTAAACTTTTGCAGCACGTTCGTCGTCTGCGCGCCAAACATCTGATCGGTCACACCGCCGCCAAAGGCTGCGCCCAGGCCTTCCTGCCGCGGCCGCTGCATGAGGACGATGAGGATGAGCAGGAGGCAGACGATGACCTCGATCACTGTGAGAATACCGATCAGGATGGACATAAGGGCGCGCAATATGTCGGGAGTGTCCCCGTTGGCAAGAAGTTCTAACCCTTGACCCCCAGCCCATGCCGCTGGCGCACGGCCTCGAAGAGGCAGACGCCGGTGGCGACGGAAACGTTGAGGCACTCGACTTTGCCGAACATGGGCACCTTGGCGAGGAAGTCGCAGCGCTCGCCGGTGAGGCGTCTCATGCCGGCGCCTTCCGCGCCCATGACGAGGCCCATGGGGCCTTTGAGATCAATCTCGTAAACCGTCTGCGTGGCCTCGTCTCCAGTGCCGACGAGCCAGATGCCCAGCTCTTTCAGCTTGTCCATCGCACGGGCAAGATTCGTGACGCGGACGATGGGCACGCGCTCGGCCGCACCGCAGGCCACGCGGCGGACGGTGTCGGTGATGGGCGCAGATTTGTCCTTCGGCAAAATCACGGCATCGACGCCGGCGGCATCCGCCGTGCGGAGGCATGCGCCGAGATTGTGCGGGTCCTGCACGCAATCGAGCACGAGCACGAGAGGCGCGGTCTTGCCTTCGAGCAATGCGGCGAGATCGCCCTCCTCATACAGGTGCGACTGCCCGACGGGATCGGAGTGCCGGTTTTGGCGGGCGATGGGTTCGTGGCGGGGCATGGGGGAGGAATGACGAATGCGGAATCGATGAGCGGCGGCGACGCGGCTGGGGCTTCAGACCTTGAAGGTTACTTTCACGTCAGGGGAGCGGTGAGTGTCCGCATTCTGCATTCCGTCAGCAGCGGTTGACGACTTGAAGGCTCGTAGCAACGCACAGCCACTCATCCAGCCGCGCTACTCCTCGGCGTCCTTCACCTTGTCCTTCTTCTTCCGCTTGCCGCCTGCGTTGCGAAGGGCTTTCGGGATGGGGTCTTCCTTCTTCTGCAGCGCACGGCGCAGCTTGCGCAGGGCGATGTTTTGAAGCTGGCGGATGCGCTCGCGCGTGACGCCGAACTCCTGACCCACCTCCTCGAGCGTGCGCGGCTTCTGCCCGTTCAGACCGAAGCGTGCATCGATGATTTTTCTCTCGCGCTCATCGAGCACGGTCAGCAGCCCGTCGAGCTGGCTGTGCATGTTCTTGTGGCTCAGCAGGTCAAACGGCGTCTGCGCATTTTCATCACCGACGATCTCGCCGAACTCGGTGCTGTCGTCCTCGCTGATGGGCGCGTCGAGGGACGCGGGGCGCATGGAGGCAACCTTGAGCTGCGAGAGTTTTGCGCGGTCGATGCCGATCTCCTCGGACAATTCGTCGTCGGTGGGCTCGCGGCCGAGTTCCTCGGACATGGCCATGGCCACGCGGCGCATCTTGCTGATCTTGTCCACCATGTGGACGGGCAGGCGGATGGTCTTGGATTGATTGGCCAGCGCGCGCTTGATCGACTGCTTGATCCACCACGCGGCGTAAGTGGAGAGCTTGCCGCCCTTGTTCGGGTCAAAGCGCTCCACCGCCTTCATCAGGCCGATGTTGCCTTCCGAGATCAGGTCGAGCAGTGGCAGCCCATAATTCGCGTAATCCTGCGCGATCTTCACGACCAGTCGCAGGTTTGCGCGAATCATGTGCGACCTCGCTTCCGGATCGCCTCTCTTGATGCGTTCGGCCAGCTCGACCTCCTGGTCAGGGGTGAGCAAATCGGTTTTGCCGATTTCTCTCAGGTAGATCTTGATTCCGCCGTCTAGTTCCATGTTCGACATTTAAAGGTGGATACGATTGGGGTGTAAAGTTTATTTGTCCCGGCGGAGAATTTTGCGGGGAACCCATTATTACGGTTCAAAGCAGTGGGTTTGTCGATGTTTGTCAGCAATTTGTCTGCCAAAACAACCGCGGCGCACGCTTGAACCTGAGGTGAATGGGGTGGTGGACATAGCACGGATAAATGGGTTGGCCACTGTTGAACTAAATTTCTGAGCCTGCGTCAATCGCAAATTCTCAGAAACCTTAACTTTCCCCGAGGCACCCGAGGGACAAACCGGCAATGTGCAAGCGGCCATTTTCCAACGGCTCCCTCAGGCACGAGGCATTTTTCGGTCGGGCTTCCACTTCGCCCGAGAAAAAAGCGGAGCCGGTTTCCCGGCTCCGCCTGAGGGGTCACTCGTTTGAAGCGCGGCTAGCTCACTTCCGGCAGTTTGAACTCCTCCACGTAGTTATCCGTGGCGAGCTTGTTGGCTTCCTCGGCAAATTCGCCGGTGAACTTGAGTGCGACCGGATCGAACTCGAGCCATGGCCCGGCATGAATCTTGTCCACGTTCAGGTCGATCTTGTTGTCTATGAGGTTCTGCACGAAGTGGTCGAAGGTTTCCAGACCTGCCTTGTCATTCTTGAGGCGCTCCTTCACTTCATCAACACTCACGGTCTTGCCGATGCGGTAGCCGATGTTCGCGAGGTGCGCGAGCGAGGCCGCGTGGAAGCCGTGCGAGACGTGCAGGTTCGGATTGATGAGCTTGCCGGCGCGCACGGAGTTGATGAAGTTCAACATGTGGTCAGAGCCGTCGTTGAAGTTGTCGAACTTCATGATCGTCTTGCCTTCGTTGTCGTACGCCTTGGATTCGATGACGTAGCCGCCTTCGCAGTGGATGACATTGCCGACGCGCGTGGCGGCGGTCTTGCCGTTCACTTTGTAAACGGGCTCCTGCTTCCAATCCATGTCCTTCAGGGGCAGGCCGCGATTGTCGAAGATGAGCGGCGCGGGTTGGTAATCGTAAAACGCGAGCTGGTTGTTCGCCGTCTCGCCGTCATCCTGATAGCCCCAGCGACCGCCGAGGCTCATCACGCGCTTCGGCAGCAGCTCGGGATTTCCCAACGCCCAGCGGCCCACGTCCGTCTGATGCGGGCCTTGATTGCCGATGTCGCCATTGCCGAACGCCCACTGCCAGTGCCAGTCATAATGGAACTGCGTCCGCTGAACCGGCGAGACGCCGCGCGGCCCCGCCCAAAGCTTGTAGTCCACGTCCACGTCCTGTGGTTTTCCAGCGGGATTCGACTTGATGTCACGCAGATCGTGGAAGGTGCCTTTGACCACACCGTCCTTGGCCTCGATAGGGGCGGCCAATTTTCCGATGCTCTCGCGCTTCTTGTAATTGATGCCGCGTGAAAGCGTGACCTTGCCGATGTGGCCTTCCTTCACCCAGTCCATGGCCTGCTGCCAGCCGGGGCTGGAGCGGCGCTGCATGCCGTGCTGGACCACGATGCCGCGCTTGGCCACTTTGTCTGCGGCGGCCACGAGCTGGCTGCCTTCCCAAATGTTGTGGCACACGGGCTTCTCCACATACACATGCTTGCCGTGCTTCATCGCGGTCATGGCGATGAGCGTGTGCGTGTGGTTTGGAGTGGCGATGGTGACGGCATCCACTTCCGGATCCAGCATGAGCTTCCGGTAGTCGGTGTAGGCGGTGACGGTGTTGTTCTTCTTCGCCTGGCTCTCCACGCCTTTGGTCAGCACGTTGGTGTCCACATCACAGAGCGCCACGATGCGCACTCCGGGGATGGCCTGCAGGCTCTTGATGTGCCCATCGCCGCGTCCGTTGAAGCCGATGACCGCGACGCGGATGTCGCCATTGGCGCCGGTCGGCGCGGCCCGGGTGGACATGGCGGCCAAGCCGGTGGCACTGGCGAGACTGCCGTAGATGAACTGGCGGCGGTTGGAGTTCTGAAAGGTGGATTGCATGTTGGAGGGTGGGTTTCGATTGGATGAACGGCGACCGCCGAAAATTGGATCCGGCAGGAGGCGAAGCTTATCGAAAACGGGGGCGCGTTTGCAATCTTTCGTTTGCCACCGGCCGCATTTCACGAAGGGCGGACGGTGTTGCAAAAGACCGGCGTGCCTCGCAGCAACTCACACGCGCCTGTCACCTGCCGTAGTCCGCACCGGTCAGGCTGCGCAGCACCGATCCCTGCCAGGCGCGCATTTGAACGCGCAGTTTCTCAGCCGCATCCGCCCGCTGCTTCAGCAGGTTGGTCTTCTCCTCGGGATCTGCGGCGAGGTCGAACAGTTCCTCCACCGCCGCGCCTTGCTTTGACTCGCGGATCACCAGCTTCAGATCGCCATCAATGATCGCGCGCGGCCCGAGGGTATCCTCATCGCTGATCGTGGGATGCCGCTTGTTTGAAAAATCGCGCGTCGCCTTGCCGCCTGCCATCTTCGCCAGCGGCGTGGTGCCTTCCTGCAGCTTCGGGTCGATGTAGGGCTCCCCTTGCGCCTTGCCGATGCCGCAGTCCCAGAAGAACAGCGGCTTCGGCCGCAGCGTCATCGTGCCATCGATCAGTGCGGTCAGATCCACGCCATCGATCGGCCGCTGTGGCAGGGGCTGGCCGGTGATCGCGCACAATGTCGGGAGCAAGTCTGAAGTCGTCGCGCGCACCGTCGAGGTGCGTGGCTTCGGGATGCGCGCCGGCCACTCGATCAGGCCGGGCACGAGCAGGCCGCCATCATACACCGCGCCCTTCACGCCGCGATGCGGGGTGACGAGCGAGGCATCCGGCGAGGTGCCGTTGTCTCCGCAGTAAAAGAG
The DNA here is from genome assembly GCA_031411695.1 of Verrucomicrobiaceae bacterium. GTDB lineage: Bacteria > Verrucomicrobiota > Verrucomicrobiia > Verrucomicrobiales > Verrucomicrobiaceae > JAIBCL01. The sequence continues at coordinate 22,056 of JANOBO010000185.1, read as the reverse complement.
CAGCGTGTTCTCCCGCAGCCCCTGCGCCGCCAGATGTTTTCTCAGCACGCCGATCGCGCGATCCATCGCCGTGATCTCCGCATAGCGCTCCCGCAGCACCTCGCCTTGCGGCCGCCGCGTTTGCGCGCCCGTTTCGTTTGAGGTCAGCTTCACCATCTTGGTTTTGTATTTCGCCGGCAGCTCATCGTAGAGCGCCAGATCTTCCGGCAGCCCGCTATACGGCTCATGCGGCGAGCCAAACCACACCACGGTGAAGAACGGCTTGCCCGCCTGAAGCGCGCGATCGATGAACTCGATGGCCTCGCGCACGACCACTTCCGAGCCCTCGCCCTTGATGATTTCCGGCGCGCCGCCATTGCGCGAGAGCGATGGGTTCAGCTCGAAAAAATTATCGTGTGAAACCCATTCGTGAAACCCCATCGCGCCCGGACACACCGGAGATTCCGCCTTCACCGCGCCGAGGTGCCATTTCCCAAAGTGCCCGCAGCGATAGCCCGCCTCGCTCAGGATCCGCGCGCTGGTGATCTCTTCCGGCCGGAACGACCAACCTGGCGCAAAGGTGCCCATGCGGTTCGGATGCCGTCCCGTGAGAAAACTCGCGCGCGTCGGCGAGCAGCTCGGGTGGCCCGCATAAAAGGCGTCCAGCCGCAGCCCCGTGGCCGCCATTTCATCCAGCAACGGCGTCTTCACGTGCGGGTGCCCGTGGTAGCCCGTCTCCTCCCACCCGTGATCATCTCCCATCATGAGGATCACATTTGGCTGCGCAGCCGCAGCGCAAGAGGCGAGGATGAGGAAGGCGAGGAGGCGTTTCATGGAAGGTGGTGTGGAGGGCGGTGCACGGAGTGGCACCCCGACTGAAACGCGACAAAAGCGCCGCTGATTCCACAGCCCATGCAAAAGAGATCCATGAGCGGTGCCTGCGGAGGCACCGGCGCTCCTGCGCCAAGGTCCATGCCGCCCTGCCTTGCCGCGACCCGGCATCTTCGGCGGAATCGAAAGGCAGGCCAAACTACGGTTTCCCCTGATTTTGCCGCCTGGATTCTCATAAATGAGAGGTTTTTGCGGTTGGATGCCGGTTTTCTGCCGCAGGAGACGGATCTCCAGCCGCATTTCGGCGATCTCCTGCCGCAGGAGACGAATCTCCAGCCGCATTTCGGCGATCCCCTGCCGCAGGAGATGGATCTCCAGCCGCAACAGATGGATCTCCAGCCGCATTCTGGCGGTCTCCAGCCGCAGGAGATGCGTCTCCAGCGCCATTTCAGCGATCTCCCGCCGCAGGAGACGGGTCTCCAGGCGCATTTCCCGCCCGGGTTTCCCCAGGAATAGACCCCGCCGGCTCACCATTCCCCCGCCCGGTTGAACTTCGCCCGGACGTTGGCGCTGAAGACGGCGATGGAGGCCTCCAGGTCGCGGGTGATCTCCTGCACGGGCCGGCCGGTAGCCCCGCGCACGACGGGGATGACGGTGGCGCATTCGTTCGCATCCATGAACCGGGCGGCATCCAGCAGGCGGGGCTGCTCCTCGGGGCGGATGGCCATGAAGCCGTGTTTGTCGGCATGGATCAAATCACCCGGCCGCACCGTGGTGCCGAACACCTCCACCTCGCAGCCCCAGCGGATCGGATGGCAATAAGCGTGGCCCACGCACAGCCGGCGGGCCAGCGCCTTGAAGCCGGCATTGGTCATCTCATCGAGGTCGCGGATGGCACCGTCGGTGATGGTGCCCACGCAGCCCAGGGCGCGGTGCGCGTTTGCATTCACCTCTCCCCAGAAGGCGCCGAACGTGCGCGGCTGATCCAAGTCCTGCACGATGACGATCTTCGGCCCCGGCACGCTGGCCACGTAGCGCCGATACTCTGCGCCGGCCTGAGCATTCACCTTGCGGTGCGCGGCATCGCCCGGCTGGATCACGACCGTGATCGCATAGCCCACCATCGGCCCCATCTGCGGCATGAAGTCGCGCGTCTCCTCGAGATTGAATCCCTCGCGGCCGGGATCACGCTTCGTCACCTGCTCCCAGCCATTGTAAATCGTGGGCGTGTTCCAGCGCTTCAATTGCAGAAGCTCGCTGTGTGGCAGGGGCTGGCTCGGGTCGGTGGGGGTGTCCATGGGTTGAGGTGTGGTGAAGGAAGTCGTCGATCAAAAGCCGGTGTTCGGAAACCAGCGGCTGAAGTGGTTTTCGTCGAGCCGGATCAGCGGCACGGTGAAGGGCTGCGGCGGTCCGTTCTTGGCCCAGCGGATCATTTCCTCACGATGGCCCACGCGGCTGAGCACATCGAAGACGTTTCCCTGCGAGCCCTCGTGCCAGCCCTTCTCCACCTGCGGATCCCAGATGGCGATGCCGCGCGCGCCGGCCGTGTAGTGGGCGACGACCTTTTTGCACAGCTCCTGCGGCTTCCCGGTCTTCCAACTGATCACAAATGGATACACGCCCACCTGCGTCCCGGCGGTGATGCGCTTGTAGTAGGCCATGTCCGGCGGCGCGAATGACGTGTGGTAGGCAAACCACGCCACGGCCAGCTCATCCACCAGCCCGCGCTTGATCCACGCCGGCAGGTCGAAGCCGAACTTTTGATTGTCCGCCTCCTTGCTGAAGGTGCCGAGGGAGATGCGATACGGCTGCTGCCGGCCCTGCGCGCGCGCGGTGTCATCGAGCAGCGCGCGCACCTCCGTCATGAAGTCCGTCATGATCGCCGCGCGCGTGGCCACGATGCGCGGGTCATCCTCCGGCACCGTGCGTGCATCGGCCCGGTGCATCTGCGTGAAGCGCGCGCAGAAGGCGTCCTCCCACAGCATCATGGGCATGCCGCGATTGAAGACAAAGCCCACGCCCTCCGGCTGGAACTCCAGGGTCTCGCGCAGCACCTCGATCAAATGCCGCCGCACCTCCGGCACGGCGTAGCTCATGTAAAACGTGGGCGTGCCGTCGCGGTCCACGCAGCGCCACTCGGGATGCGCTTTGAAGAACTTGCTGTTGAACGTCTCCTCATACGGCATGGAGCCCACCCAGCCCGCTGGCCGCAGGATCACATGAAACTCCACGCCCTGCCTGCGCGCCTCCTCACGCGCGGCCCGCAGCGGATGCACACCGTTTTTGATCATCGTCTCCAGCGAGCGCGTGAAACCCTCATACGCCGCAGTGGGAAAGTCCGCCGTGCCCTCGCCCGCATACGTGCCCACCTTCGTGGGATAACAAGTCAGGTCCGCGCCCAGTATCTCAAACCACCACTTGCCCACGTCGGATTCCTCAAAGCCGCGGAACTCCTCCAGCAACTCCGCCTCCGTGTGCGGCTGGTAGGGCCAGATCCAGCTATGCCCGTCGAAGGTCGCGATGGAGGTGCGCGTTGGCCGCTTGCCCGGCGCGCGCGCGGCCGTCCACGAGCGCGCCTCTTCATCCGTCAGCGGCACCAGTTTCACGTAGCAGACGGTGGCGGGGAGATTCAGCATCGGCGCGATCTCGATAGCCTGCCCATTGAGGTCCGCGACGGTGAGGAAATTCTCCTGAATCACCCCGCGCCGGTCGGGCAGCAGGGAGAGGTTGCACGCCATGCGCTTGAAGACCGGCTCGCCCGTCAGGCGCGCCTTCATGCCGTTTCCGCCGATGTTGAATCCGCCCGAAGTCGTCGCCAGCCCGACATAGACCGCGTGCCAGCCGCGCGCCGCCAGAGGCAGCCTCACCGGCGCAGGCGCGGTGATGGCGTAACACGACAAAGCAGACCCCGCGAGGTCAGCCGTCGCAAACGGGATAACCTTCCATTTCCCTTTCTCACGCGGGCCCGTGACCAATGCGGAAGCCGGTTCTGCCTTGGAGAAATCCGCCAGCAGCACCGCATCCTTCGCGCGGCTCCACCAACGCGAATCCGAAGGAAAAAACTCAGTCTGCGCCGCCGTGGCCGGCTTTGCAGCAGGAGACTTCTCCGCCGCCGCAAAGAGCGCGCCCTGCGCAAAGCCAAACGCGCCGAGCGCAACCACCACGCCCCGCATCAGCCCGCCCCGCCCGTCATTGAGTTGAAGAATCGATGTCATGTTTGCTTGAAGGTTTCTCAATCGAAACGTCACCCCCACTCCATGCTTGCGCGGACCATTGAGTTTGCGCCGGATATCCGGATGATCGCGAAGCAAGATAGCTGAACGATATGGCGCACGGGCCGCGTCGCGCGTGGGTGTTGACGCGGAATCCGATTCTCGTTTGCCAATGCGGAGGAGGCCAGCTACGCTGCCCGCCCCAAATCCGGGACAGTTGGTTGGCCTGAGTGAATAAGGGCTGCTGTCCCGCTGCCTTTTCCTGCCATGAACATCAACGTCGAACATCAGCCGAACTGCCGCGCGGTAGCCCATATCCGGGTGCCGGGTGAAGAAGTGAAAAAGAACCGCGAGGACATCGTCGGCTATTACGCGAAACAAGTGCGCCTGCCTGGCTACCGCCCAGGGAAGACGCCGCGGCCGGTGGTGGCGAAGCGCTTCCAGACCGAGATCGGCCAGGAGCTGGAGAAGCAACTCATCAATGACGGTCTGCGGCAGGCGGTGAAAAACGAAGGACTGGACGTGATGAGCATCCTGGCGGTGAAGGACAAGCTGCACCACGCGGCGGACAGCAGCTTCAGCTTCACGGTGGAAATGATGCTGTCGCCGAAATTCGAGCTGCCGGAGTACAAAGGCATCCCGGTGAAGCTGCCGCGCATCGAGGTGACGGAGGCGGATGTGGATCATGATCTGCTGCATTTCCGCGAGCGGATGCAGACCTTCGAGGACGTGGAGCGCGCCGCGGAGAACAACGATGTGGTGAGCCTGAGCTACACAGCCACGCTGGAAGGCCGGCCGCTCGAGGAAGTGATGCCTGAGGCGCCCGAGCATCTGCGGAAGATGGAGGAGCAACTGTTCCTGCTGGACGTGGAGGAAGATTTCCTGCCGGGCTTCTACGCTGCGCTGCGCGGCATCACGAAAGGTGAGCAGCGTGACGTCGAGGTGACGCTGGCGGATGACTTCGCCGTGGAGGCGCTGCGCGGGAAGACGCTGCTGCTGCACACGAGCTGCTCAGGCGTGAAGGTGAAAAAGGTGCCGGAGCTGACGGAGGAGTTTGCCCGGAAGATCGGCGGGGAGGAGATGACGCTGGAGACGTTGCGCGGGGAGATCCGTGAGGGCGTGCGCCGCCGCAGGGAGCAGGCGCGGGAACAGGCCACGGTGAATCAAGTGCTGGCCACGCTGCATGACCGCATCGAGTTCGACATCCCGCAGGAGATCATCAACCGCGAGGCGCAGCGCCGGACGGATGAAATGGCGCAGCGCGCGGTGCAAAGCGGCATGGGGCAGGAGGAGCTGATGGCGCTTCAGGACGAGATCCTCAGCAAAGCGACGCAGCAGGCGCGGCAGAGCGTGAAGGTGAATTTCATCCTCGAACAGGTGGCGCGCAAAGAGCAGCTCGAGGTGACTGACCAGCAGGTGGCGATGGCGCTGAACCATCTGGCTAACCGGCAGAAGCAGCCGTTCAAGAAGTTCGTGAGCGAGTCGCGCAAGTCGGGCCTGATGGATAGCCTCCGCGAGGATCTGCTTTTGCAGGGCGCGCTGAACTTCCTGAAGGATCACGCGGCCATCGAGGAGACAGATCCCGAGCCGGAACACTGCGCCACGCACAGCAAGCAACCGGAAGCCGCGGAAGCCGCGTGATGCAGGCGCGAGATCGGTGAAGTGAGTCCGCCTGTGATGTGCGGGTCGTAACCCGCATTGACAACATTCCACGCCACCCGTTGATTAACCCCCATGTCGCATCACAACCACGATTTCCCCAGCAGCATCGCCCCGCGTGCAAACTACATCGTGCCCACCGTCATCGAGACGGAGGGCCGCATCGAGCGCGCCTATGACATCTATTCGCGCCTGCTGAAGGACCGCATCATTTTCATCGGCACGCCGATCGACGACCAGGTGGCCAATGTCATCATCGCGCAGCTTTTGTTCCTCCAGATGCAGGATCCGAAGAAGGACATCCACATCTACATCAACAGCCCCGGCGGATCGGTGACGGCAGGCATGGCGATCTATGACACGATGCAGTTCGTGACCTGTGACGTGAACACCTACTGCATCGGCCTGGCCGCCAGCATGGGTGCGGTGCTCCTCGCCGCCGGCACGAAAGGCAAGCGCTACGCCTTGCCGAACTCCGACATCATGATCCACCAAGTCTCGGGCGGCGCACGCGGCACGGCCAGCGATGTGGAACGCACGGTGGACTTCATGTACAAGCTCAAGCGCCGCTTGAACCGCATCCTCGCGCATCATTGCGGGAAGTCGCCGGAGGCCATCGAGAAGGATGCGGACCGCGACAACTACATGAGCGCCGAGGAAGCCTGCGCCTACGGCCTGGTGGACAAGGTGCTGGAGAACAAGCGTGAGGTCGCGGCGTTGCTCCCCGTGAGGTAATCGCGCCGCGGCACCGGCTTTGATTCAACGCAATCGGCGGCGGGCTTGACTCAATCGAGTCCTCAATGCGACAGTAGCACCACTCATGGCCCGCGGCTCAAACGTCACCCTCTGCTCATTCTGCGGCAAAAGCCATGCGGAGGTGAAGAAACTGATCGCCGGGCCCGGCGTGTACATTTGCGACACGTGCATCAACGTCTGCAAGGCCATCCTCGACCGCGAGGCGGCGGCGGATGCAGACATGACGCAGCCGCAACTGGTGTCGCGGCCGTCGGAGCTGATGGCGCTGCTGGACCAGCACGTCATCGGCCAGCCGCACGCGAAGAAGATCCTCACCGTCGCGGTGCACAATCATTACAAGCGCATCCTTCACGCGCAGGCCCAGGCGCAGCGCGCGTCGGGCCCGAAGAAGCCCGCGCCTCACGTGCCAGATCCGAATGATGTCGAGCTGGAGAAGAGCAACATCCTGCTCATGGGGCCCACCGGCTGCGGCAAGACGCTGCTGGCCAAGACGCTGGCGAAGGTCTTGAACGTCCCCTTCAGCATCGCAGATGCCACCACACTCACTGAAGCCGGCTACGTCGGCGAGGATGTGGAGAACATCATTCTGCGCCTGCTGCAGGCCGCCGACTACGAGGTGCAGCGCGCCGAACTGGGCATCATTTACATCGATGAGATCGACAAGATCGGCCGCAAGACCGAGAACGTCAGCATCACGCGCGATGTGAGCGGCGAAGGCGTGCAGCAGGCGCTGCTGAAGATCATCGAAGGCACCGTGTGCAACGTCCCGCCACAAGGGGGGCGGAAACATCCGCAGCAGGAATACATCCAGGTGAACACGGAAAACATCCTCTTCATCTGCGGCGGCGCCTTTGTCGGGCTCGATCAGATCATCAAGCGCCGGCGCAGCGGGAAGACGATGGGATTCGGTGCCACGATGGAGACCATCGAGACCAAGGCGAACCAGAGTGAGGACGACCGCCTGCGCAAAGAGGTGGAGCCGCACGACCTGCTCGCTTTTGGCATGATCCCCGAGTTTGTCGGTCGTCTGCCCGTGATCTGCGCGATGGAGGCGCTGACTGAGGCAGAGCTGGTGCGCGTCCTGACCGAGCCGAAGAACGCGCTGATCAAACAGTACGCCAAGCTCATGAGCATGGACGGCGTGGACCTCCAGGTGAACCGGGACGCGCTGCTCGCCATGGCCAAGGAAGCCGTGAAGCGCGGCACTGGCGCGCGCGGCCTGCGCAGCATCTTCGAGCGCATCATGCTCGACGTGATGTACGACGTGCCCAGCCGCCGCGACGTGCGCTCCGTGACCATCACCGAGTCCGTCATCAAAGGTGAGCGCCCGCCGATGATCCGCAAAAAGATCGAAAAGAACGCCGCGTGAACGGCACAGCGGCGCACGGCATTCGCCTCGCCCCGCTGACCGCCCTCCGTCATTCGTCATTCGTCATTCGTCATTGTCCCCCTCACCATTTGACGCTTCCCGCCTCCCCGGTTACCAGTCCCGCCCGTTTGCAATGCAAGAGAACTACCTTCCCATCCTGCTCCAGGTCTTCATCGCCGGAGGATTTGCCGGAGCCACGCTGCTGATCTCCGTGCTGCTCGGCAAGGCCGCCGCGCGCAGCCAGATCAAGGACTCGGCGTATGAGTGCGGCATGCTGCCACTCACCGAAGGTCAGCCGCGGTTCAGCGTGAAGTTCTACATCGTCGCCATGCTCTTCGTGTTGTTCGACATCGAGGTCGTGTTTCTCTATCCATGGGCGGTGATCTTCCGGGATTACGTCGCAGTCCATGGCACCTCCATCTTCTGGGCCGCGCTCAGTTTCGTCGGCATTCTTTTCGTGGCGTATGGGTATGCTTGGAAGAAAGGCGCTCTCGACTGGAAGCATTGATCGCGCGGCACCTCTGTCCGCTGCATCCATTCCCGCCCCGCCGCACCCGTCATGATCGCCTACCTCAGCCTCTACAAACTGAAGCCCGAGGTCACGCCTGATGAGTTCGAGGACATGATGTCCCAGGCCCGCATGCAATTGCTCCGCGTCTCAGAAATCCTCACGGTCAAAACCGGCAAGCGCGTGAACCCTGACGACGACTGGCCGTGGTTCGTCTATCTCGAGGTCGAGAGCATGGACAAGCTCGTCATCGCGCAGGACGATGCTCATTACATCAAGTTCCGCGAGGAAGTCGTGAAGGCCCACATCTCCGAGCAATACTCCACCGCCTATGAGATGGAGCCGCGCAAAGACGTGAAGTACTCCTGACACAGCCGCGCCCAGCCGCCCATCCCCATCGTATCTCAAACAACAAACGCACACACAAAATGGAAACACCCACAATCACCGCCTATCTCAAAACCTACTGCGGCTGGAGCGAAGGCGTCCGCGCCATCTTCCGCAAATACAACCTGCCCTTCGAGGAGAAGGACATCATCGCCAATCCCGCCTTCCGCTGGGAGATGGAGCAAAAGAGCGGCCAGCCCCTCTCGCCTTGCGTTGAGATCAACGGCACAATGATCCCAGACATCAGCGGTGAGGAAGTTGAGGAGTGGATGATCGCCAACGGCGTCGTCCAGGCAAACGACGCGGCGCCCGACGCGCCGATCGACTCCGCCTGCACCGACGCGCAACACGCCGCCATGGCCCAGGCTCAGGCCGGCACGATCAAGTTCGTCGCGTAGTTTTCGCCACAGCTCGAATCAATTTGCGGCAGGCGTTTGGGAAACCAAACGCCTGTCTCATTTGGCAACCGACTTCAGCAGTCCAGACACCACGTCACCTTCCATCTGCGCAGGCAGCAGCGCATAGAGCGACGGCCGCCACGGATCGAGATTTACCTCGATCTTGTTCGTCTTCCCGAGGCGCTTGCCCGTCCACAGATCCACGACCTCCGTCGGCTCGTCCCACTCCGCCGTGAACGTGACCGGCTTCTCCAGCTCCGCATTCCCGCCCGCCTGTTTCAAATCCTCGCTCATCTTCCACTCGATGTTGCGCTCGAAAGCGAGAAGGCGTGACGTGCCGAACTTGTAGCGATGGATGAGTACGCGAGCGGTCGGATCGACACGCACCGCAGGTCGAATTTGAGCACGGGCAAACTCCCTGGCTATTTTGTCAACCCATGAAGAGAACCAAGCATTAGCCTTCATCCGCGTGGTCGAATACTCGCGAACAAATTCGCCGGGAGACAGACTCGGAGGCGAAGCCACTTCCTTGGAGTAAAGCAAGCCCCCGTTAAAGTCGCCAACGTTGATTGGATTGGTCGAAGCGAATACGCCGCCGAGCCGGTCTTCGAATCCGATTTTCCCGGCCTCAGTCGTTGTGCGGGGCTTGCCGTGCTCGTCGAAGTAAGCGGCGAGGCCGGACTTGAGCACAATGCAGTCAGGCCAATCGCAGAAGAGCTGAAGTTGATGCACATCCGCCGTACTCATCGCCGAAGACTCTGGAAGCACCAGAGCGCGCATCTTACTGTCCTTGAGTTTCGATGAAGCCAGTTGTTCTGACGAAAGGATATGCGGAGTAAACCCGGCGTCCTGCAGACTCTTGAGCCACCCGTTCCTCACCTGCGCATGTCGGTTGTGCGTCGCCTCAAAACTCGAAAACCTCCTCGGCCAAGTCTTGCCGTCGGCTGTTGTTTCCAGCAGCCACGCGACCTGGATGCTGGGCTGCGAGTAGTGGATGGCAATGGGGTCGTATTCCTTTTCCGCGCGCATGAAGAGTTCCGCGAGCGGCGAGGTCATCTGCTTCATCACGGGTGCGAGTACCTGGCCTTTGGCGGTGAGCGGCAGGTCGGGCTTGGTCCAGTCGATCACGTCCTCGCTCCACCACACGATGCAGCCGCGATCGCCGAGCAGGAGCAGGTGCCAGAGGCGGCGTTGCGCGGCGTTCGTGTCGCTCTCGAAGACCGTGCTCATCATCGGCTTGCCCGGCATGAAGGAGGCGAGGATTTCGCGCGAGTTGCACACGTCATAGGGCTCCATCCAATCCACGGCCTGCGAGAGCCGCCACATATCGTAACCGCCGAAGGCGTGCGGCATCTGCGTGCCCTCGATGCCGACCGGCGTGTGCGGATCGAGCGTGCGCGCTTCTTTGCGCAGATCGTCGAGCGTGCGCGCGAGGCTGATGTCCATGTAGGTCCGGTGGTCGCACCACGGGCTGAAATTCCAGCGCGTGGGATTCTTGCCGGCTTGCGCGGGATCGAATTTCACCTGCTTCAGCGCAGTCCAGTCCGGCGGACCCTTCGGCATCCGCTCGCCAGTGGCCATGCGGGCCTTGATCCGGTCGGTGGAGAATGGCATCACGGCGTCCCACGAAGGGAAATCCGTCTCCCACTGCTCGTTTAGCTTTTCCAGGCTCCAATACTGCGTCTTCAACCACTCGCGAAATCCCGCCAGCGCGGTCGGCGAGAAATCATAGTCGAACGGGTTCGCCGAGATCGTCACGCTCAACTCATCGCGCAAATCATAGGCGACGGGACCGAACGGCGCGTGATGCCGCGCGGCCTTGCGCATCACATCAAAGACCGACTCCCGCCACACGCTGTCATCCAGGCTGTAGTCGCGCACGAAGGCCTTCTCATCCCGTGTCTCCATCCATCCGTCGATGAACTTGCCCCAGTTCGTCACCGAAGAGCTGAACTTCAAGCACAGGCCCTTGTTGACGACGTTCTCGACGTAGTAGCCAAAGCCCGCGTCGATGAACGGCTTCGGGTCGTCAGCACGCCCGACCATCGCCGTGTTGATTCCCAGCTCGCGCAGGCGCTCAAACATCACCGGCCAGCGCTCCTTGCTCTTCTGCACCGAGCCGCCCATCCAAAGGATCGTGCGGTAGTCGTTCCACGGGCGCAGTCCCTCGGCGGCTGTGGCTGGTGTTGAGCCGGGGAGAAGAATCAGACACAAAAAAAGCGGGCGCATGATGAGAACTCTAGATTGGCGGTTATCAAACACAGGGGCACCTCCGAGCGGCAAGCGCAAATTCCTCCCGCGTGAAACCAAAAACCTGACGAATCGTGAAGCCATGATACAATCCCGCTATGCCCGCGATAGCACACAAGTTCATCACCGATCAGCAAGGCCGCCCGCAGGAGGTCGTGATCTCCATTGAGGCTTTCCAGCACATCCAGGAAGTTCTCGGCGCTGATTTTGACGCGCGCGAAGAGGCCGAGCTGCGGCAAGCCATCAAGGACAGTGTGAGCGGCGACCGCTCGGCCTTCGTGTCGATCGACGAAATCTGATGCGCCCGGTAGCCTTTCATCGCCACGCGGTCGGCTACCTCAAGCGCATGCCTGCGGATCGGAAAGCTAAGGTGCTCGCGGCGATAGAATCGCTCAGACCTTTTCTCAATCCGGGTGATCATCCAAATGTGAAGACTATGCAGGGCGAATGGGCTGGCACTTGGCGGCTGCGTGTCGGATCACTGCGCGTGATCTTTCGCATCGCACAGGTGCCTGAGCCTGCTCAAACGGGAGAACCAGGCGAGGTCATCGACATCCTGCTCATCGGACCTCGCGGTGACATTTACGGGTGAGCATCCGCCTTCGCGCAACGCGAGTAGGCAAGTCCGTCCCGGCTCGCAACATGTCATTCACACGAGAAGCGTGCGGAGTCGGGCTATCGGCGGAGAGCGTGTTGCGCCGGTTCTTCGAGCGGTGCGGGAGCGGACGTGGATGTTGCGAGCCGGGAGGCACTGCGCTACACGCCGCCACGCACAATTTGCCTTGTCACTCCCGCGCGGCCTTCCATGCTGCGCGTCCCATGTCCACCATCGTCGTCGCACAGAAGAACGGAGTTGCCTGCATCGGGGCGGACACGCTCAGCAGCCTCGGCTCCCTGAGGCAGAAGGCGCATCACGTGGTGAACAAAACAAAAATCACGAAGATCGGCGACACGTTCGTGGGGCTGACCGGCACGTCAGCGAGCCTTGTGGTGATGAATAGCTACTTCGCTAATCCCGAGCGGCCGCGCGACATGTCGTCCGCAGATGCGATCTTCGAGACCTTCCGCCACGCGCATCATTTCTTGAAGGCCGAGTACTTCATGGCCACGCATCCCGACAAGGACGACGAGTACGAGACGACGCAGTTCTACGGGCTCGCCGCCAATCCGCACGGCGTCTTTGCCATCTACTCGTTCCGCTCCGCGCAGCAGTTCCATAAGTTCTGGGGTGCTGGATCGGGCCGCGATTATGCGCTCGGCGCGATGCAAAGCGTGTACGATAGGTGCAAAACGGCCGAGGAGATCGTGCGCGTCGGGCTTGATGCGGCGGCGGAGTTCGACAGCGCGACGGGCGGGCCGTATGAGATTCACTCGATGAAGCTGGCCGCAGCCAAACCCGTGCGCGGCAAGAAGTAGCATTCAATCTCCAACCTCATGAAGTCCATTTTCCGCGCCCTTCTCTTCATCTCCACTACCGTCCTTGCCGACGGGCCTGCGGACAACTCAACCGCCGCCGTGCGACCGGTGCCGCCCCCGGGGATCGCCCTGCCCGATGCTGACAAAGCGGCGCTGACAAAAGGTCTCGGCGAGTTGCGTGCCGCGATTGATGATGCCGCGAAGGTGCAGGCAAAGAATCCACGCCTCGCCGATTTGCTGCCTGATTTGGAGATCTACCACAAGGCGGTCGATTGGGCGCTGCGTTACAATGAGACTCTCATCGGCAAGGACCCAACGAAGGACAACAAGAAGGATCTCGAACGGGAAGCCCGCACCGCCAATGAGTTGCTGGGCGAAGGAAAGCTGCGCGCGGAGCAATTGAAGAACGGCCAGGCTCCGTGGACGAAGCAGACCGGGCTCGTGGTGCGTGGCTACCGCTCAAGGATCGATGGCTCCGTGCAGCCGTATGGCATGGTCATCCCGGAGACATACGCGGGCGCACCGTCGCGGCTCGATGCGTGGTGCCACGGTCGCGGCGAGACATTGAGCGAGATGGCTTTTATTGATCAGCGCCGCAAAACCGTCGGCCAGATTTCTCCTGCCGGCGCGCTCGTGCTGCATCCGTATGGCCGCTACTGCTGCGCAAACAAGTTCGCCGGGGAGATCGATCTGCTTGAGGCCATCGACCACGCGAAGAAGTTTTATGCCATCGACGCGGACCGCATGATGATCCGCGGCTTCAGCATGGGCGGCGCGGCGGCGTGGCAATTCGCCACGCACTACCCGAGCCTTTGGTGCGCGGCCAATCCAGGGGCCGGTTTTGCCGAGACGCCGGAGTTTTTGAATGTGTTTCAAGGCGAGGATGTCGGCGCCGCGCCGTGGTACGAGCAGAAGCTCTGGCATTGGTACAACTCGACCGACCACGCGCTGAATCTCTTCCACTGCCCGACGGTGGCCTACAGTGGCGAGATCGACAAACAGAAGCAGGCGGCCGACATCATGGAGCAGGCGCTGCGCGGCGAGAACATCGACATGCTGCACATCATCGGCCCGCAGACCGCGCACAAGATTCATCCTGACTCGTTGGTCGAGATCGAGCGGAGGCTCGCGGAGATCGCCTCGGTCGGACGCGGGAAGATGCCGGTCGAGGTGCATTTCACGACCTGGATGCTGCGCTACAACGAGCAGTACTGGATCACCGTCGATGAACTGCGGCAGCATTGGGAGCGCACGCGCGTCCACGCAAAACTCACCAGCCAGAGCAGCGCCACGATCAAGACGCAGAACGTGGCAGCGCTCACCATCGACTGGCCGGCAGGACAGTGTCCGCTGGCGCTGATGGTGAAGCCCACGATCGAGATCGACGGCCAGCAGATCGCGGTGACGCGGCCGAAGCTCGACCGCTCATGGCGCGTGCATTTGCGCAGGAAGGGCGACACTTGGCTCGAGTCACTCACCCCGCATGAAGGCGATGCTCTGGTGAAACAACACGGACTGCAAGGGCCCATCGATGATGCGTTCATGGACTCGTTTGTCTTCGTGAAGCCGGCTGCCGCAGGATGGAACCCGAAGGTGGACGAGTGGGTGAAGGCGGAAATGGACCGAGCGGTCTTTGAGTGGCGGAGACAGTTCCGTGGCGATGTGCGCGTGAAGAGCGACGCGGAAATCACAGACGGCGACATCGCTGCAAACAATCTCGTGCTGTGGGGTGATCCACAGAGCAATCCGCTGCTCGCCAAGATCGCCGGCAAGCTGCCGATCAAATGGTCAAAGGATCAGATTAGCGCGAACGGAAAAACGTATCCAGCCGGCACAAGCGCGCCGGTCTTCATTTACCCCAACCCGCTGAATCCAAAGCGCTACGTCGTGATCAACAGCAGCTTCACTTACCGTGAGTACGACTACCTGAACAATGCGCGCCAAGTGGCGAAGCTGCCCGACTGGGCCGTCATTGACTTGACTCAGCCGCGCACACCCCGCGCGTCCGGTGGCGTGGCAGACGCGGGCTTCTTCGACGAGCACTGGCAGTGGAAGCCCGCGCCGACGAAGAAGTGAGCGTTGGGTTCGGCAGAATGCGGTTCGCTACCAGCGGTCGCGCCATCACACCGTCTCGCGAAGGCCGTCCATCAACGAGTATTCCGGCGCAAACCCGAGTGTTGCGACGACGCGTGAAGTGTCCGCGCATGAATGACGAATGTCACCGGGGCGGAACTCGCGGCGGATGACGTCCGGTACGCTATTGCCGGACGAGGCCTGCACGAGTGTGCGGATGGTTTCAAACAGCTCGTTGAGATTCGTCGCCGCACCGAGGCCGACGTTGAAGGCCTTGCCAAACGCGGCTGCGTTATCCGTCGTTGAGGCGAGGATGAGCGCCTGCACCACATCGCGGACAAAACAGAAGTCGCGGGTGTTTCCGCCGTCGCCATTGATGTAAACCGGCTCGCCTTTTTGCATCTGGCCGACCCAGCATGGGATCACCGCCGCGTAGGCGCCCTTGGGATCCTGTCGTGGGCCGAACACATTGAAGAAGCGCAGGCCCACAGTCTCGAGCCCGTAGCAGGTCCGCATCGTGCTCGCATAGATCTCGTCGATGAATTTGCTCGCCGCGTAGGGCGAGAGCGGTCTGCCGATGCTGTCCTCGCGCTTGGCCGGCCGCTCGTCATCTCCATACACCGCGCTGCTGCTGGCATAGACGAAGCGTCGGATGCCAGCGTCGTGCGCGGCGATCATCATGTTCAGCGTGCCGGTGACGTTGATGTCGTTGCACTCCGCCGGCCTTTCCATTGAAAGCGGCACCGAGCCCAGCGCGGCGAGATGGATGACCTGATCCATCCCGGCGCATGCCCTCGCACACGCCGCCGCATCACGGATGTCGCCCTCGGCAAACTCGAGACGAGCAGCCGCATCAGCCCCGACGATACCGCGCACCGCATCCAGATTGTGCGGGCCGCTGCTGAAAAAATTGTCCAGCACCCGCACCTGTTGGCCGAGCGACAAGAGCTTCTCTACCACATGTGATCCGATGAACCCTGCGGCACCTGTGACGAGCCAGTGGCGAGGGGTGGCGCGGAGGGAGCCTTGGGCAACGGAGAATGCGGTCATGGGAAAGAGCGCGGACTATAAAGGCCCCGTCCAGCCGCGCCAGCATCTTCCCGCGCAAGGGCAATTGAAGCGAGTGACGGTTCCAGGTTCGGAGCGACCACGCAGACCGGATGTCCGATCCCGCCGCACGCTTGGACAAACCGGTACGGCGCCCCGGCCTGGAAAGACATCGCCGCACGGAGGCGTTAGGGGCTGGTGCCTCATGTTTCCTTGGCTTCACTGCCGATGGAGCGGGCAAAATTCACGAGCTCAATCTCAACCTGACCCACATCATGTTCCGCGTTCCAGGACAAATCGGAAAAGACCTTTGTGACAAGCATCTCGGCCTCAGCCGCCGCGACATTCTTCGTGTCGGCGGCGCTGGCGTCATGGGGCTCACGCTTAACAACATGTTCCGCGCTCAGGCCGCCTCGACGGGCTCCGCAGCGGCCGGACGCGCAGGCTGGGGCAAGGCCAAGCAGGTGCTCATGATTTATCTCCAAGGCGGCCCGAGTCATCTCGACCTTTGGGACCCGAAAGAAAATGTGCCGGACAAGGTGCGCTCGGCCTTCAAGACGATCCCGACCAAAATCCCAGGCCATCATTTCACGGAGATCCTGCCGCAGCTCGCGAAGGTGAACGACAAGTTCACCATGATCAATTCGATGAGCTACACGCCGAACGGGCTCTTTAATCACACCGCCGCCATCTACCAGATCATGACCGGCTATACGACCGATAAGGTCAGCCCGTCTGGCCAGCTCGAGCCGCCGAACGCGAAGGACTTCCCAAACTTCGGCAGCAACATCATCCGCCTCAAGCCGACGGAGGAGCCGATGCTCCCCTTCGTGCAGCTTCCGCGGCCGTTGCAGGAATCGAACGTCGTCGGCAAAGGCGGCGGCGCTGGTTTCCTCGGCAAGGCCTACGAGCCGTACACCCTCTTCCCAGACGGCGATGATCTCGACATGGGCAAGATGGACCGAATCAAGATCGACGACCTGCAATTGCGCCCCGACCTCTTCAGCCTCCGTCTCGAACGCCGCGCGAAACTCCGCGACGCCATCAACCAGCAGATGCCCACCATCGAAGCGGCGGTGAAGGATCTCAGCCTGGACGAATACTACGGCCGCGCGCTGAACCTCATCGCCTCCGGTCGAGCGCGTGACGCCTTCGCTCTTGATCGCGAGACCGACAAGATGCGCGACCGCTACGGCCGCAACACTTTCGGCCAGAGCTGCCTGCTATCACGCCGCCTGCTCGAAGCCGGCACACGCGTCGTGGAACTCATCTGGCCCAAGGTCGCCAATTCCGACAACCACTCATGGGATCACCACGCCGGGCTCACCGTGCGCATGAAGACGCAGTCCGGCCCGATGCTCGACCAAGGATTGTCGGCATTGTTCGATGATCTCGACGCCAGCGGCCTTCTTCAAGAGACGCTCGTCGTCGCGCTCGGCGAGTTTGGCCGCAGCCCCGAAAAAGGCATCAGCACCTCGGGCAACAACAACACCGCCGACGGTCGCGACCACTGGCCGTATTGCTACACCGCCATCGTTGGTGGTGCCGGCATCAAGCGCGGCTACGTCCATGGCAAGTCCGACGCCACAGGCTCCGCCCCCGCCGAAGACCCCGTGCACCCCACCGAACTCCTCGCCACCATCTACCACTCCCTCGCCATCGATCCTGAGACGATTGTGTACAATCATCTCAATCAGCCCCGCGAGTTGGTGAAGGCCAAGCCGGTGACGAAGCTGTTTGCGTAGCAGTTCGCCCCTTTTGCAAAGGGGCATCTCTGCTCACAAATCAGAAGACGCGTGCTTCCGGTCGGCAGCCCAGCATGAACTACTACATCCGGGAGAACTTCCACTCTCCGATCGAGGGGCCGTACAACGCGGATGAGATCAAATTCCAAATTGGCATTGGAAGAGCGACACTCGATTGGCTCGCGACGGGCGACCTCCGCGAGCCGCGCGGCCAGATTGAGCGAAGTCCGAAGCGTGATTGGGTGCCGATTCGATCAATTCACGACCTGAGCGGTCGTTTGACGTCCGAAGCCATGGTGCAGGCTGAGTACCGTGATTCCGATCCCGGCAAGTCCGGAGGATGTTTTCGCGCCGCTGCGATCACGTTCGCCATCATCATTTCGTTTTTAGTGATCTTGCTCGGCGTGATTTACGCGGGCTGCCACGGCCAACGAATCAATTGATTAGACTGAGATTGATCACTGATCACTCACCTCCTGCACCACCGCATGTCGATGCGCCAGCACCTCGCCGGCGAAATATAGCGAGCCGGTGATCAGCTTCCGTTCGTGGAAACGCCCCGCGATCTCCAGCGCCTCGACGATGCTTGCGGCTTCATGCACCTCAGCACCGCCACCGAGATGCGCGAGTTTTTCCCGCACTGCCGAAGTCGGCACCGCGCGATGAGAACGAAAACCAGTGAGTATCCACCGCCCTGCAATCGGCAGCAATTCGCGCAACACCGCCGATGTGTCCTTGCCCGTCGAGGCGCCGAAAATCAGCGTGGCCTTCTCGTCTCCGTATTGCTGCCGCCACGCTTCGACCAGCACCTTCGCCGCGTGCGCATTGTGTGCGCCGTCGAGAATCGTGCGCTCGTCGAGCTGTTGAAAACGCGCGGGCCATTCGGTTTTGCGGAGGCCGGCGCGGATCACCTCATCTGAAAATTCAAAACCAGCCGCGCGAATTGCAGCAACGGCGACAGCGGCGTTCCAGCCTTGATGCGCTCCCGCCAAACCGAGCGGACACATCATCGGCGCATCAATCACGGTCAGCTCACTGTCGAGTTCGGCAGCGACTCTTCGGATCACCTCGAGCGCCTCCGGTTCCTGCGGCGCGCTGACCACGGGCACGCCGGGTTTGATGATGCCCGCTTTTTCACCGGCGATGGCCGCGAGCGTGTGGCCGAGCGATTGCATGTGATCGAATCCGATGGGCGTGATGACGGACACGGCGGGCGTGATGGCATTCGTCGCATCCAGCCTGCCGCCCATGCCGGTCTCGAGGATCACCCACGGCAGCGCGCGCTGCCGATACCAGTCGAGCGCGATGGCGAGCGCGATCTCGAAGAACGTCGGATGCGGATCCCAATCGAGCGTTAGCTCCCGGATCATCGTGATGCCGGCGCAAAGCTCAGCGCTCGAAATGAGCCGTTCCGCATCGCGGATGCGCTCGCGAAACTGGATGAGATGCGGCGAGGTGAAGAGGCCAGCATTGATGCCAGCCTCCTTCAGGATCGTGTGCATGAAGGTGCAGACGGAGCCCTTGCCGTTCGTGCCGGCGACGTGAATGATGCGCTGGCCGTGTGCCGGCAAATTGAGCGCGGTAAGAAGCTTGCGCGTGTTCTCCAAACCCAGCTTCATGCCGAAGAGCTGGGTGCCGTAGAGCCAGTCGAGCGCGGCTTTTTCGTTGATGATTCGGTGGGGCACGGGGGAAGAAAGTGCTCAGTGCTCAGTGCCAAGCTCGGCGGCAAGAATGGCGAGTGCGGAGATGGCGGCGGTCTCGGCACGAAGCGTCAAGGGGCCGAGCGTGATGGGGGTGAATCCTTGCGCGATGATGTGCTGCAACTCGTCCGGTGTGAAGTCGCCCTCGGGCCCGATGAGGAGCCGGGCGGTTTTGGGAGCGTTCGCTTGGTTCACTGCTCGCTTAATCGGCACCGCGCTCCCGCCCAACGCGGCCACGAGCGACAAATCATTTCCCTCATGTGTCTCCTTCGTCTCACACCACTCATTCAATCTGCGAACTGGATCTAACGTGGGCATCCACGCGCGCCGGCTTTGCTTGCAAGCCTCAATGATGAGGCGCTGCCATTTGTCGCGTTTCCGCGTCGCGTCCTCCGCGCCCAGTTTCACCACACACCGTTCTGCGATAAGCGGCTGGATCTCCGCGACGCCCAGCTCAGTCGCCTTCTCCAGCAGCCATTCCCAGCGGTCCGCCTTGATCAAGGCCGGTGCCAGCGTGATCCGCACCGCCGGCCGTTCGACGTGCTCCATGGAGAGGCACTCGAGCGTCACGATGTTTTTTTTGATCGATGTGATGCGCACCTGCGCCACATCGCCCGCGCCGTTGAAGACGATGATCTCATCTCCCTCGCGGTGGCGCATCACCTGCACGCAATGCTTTGCCTCGTCCTCGGTGAGCGCGAGCGCTGACGGATGGTGGTTCAACCGCCCCGGTTGCAGCGGCTGCTTGGCGCCGTGCTGGGCGCACCACTGCTCGGGCGGAATATAAAAGCGGTCGGACATGGATGGTGGAGCAAGCTCCCAGCTTGCGGCGATTGAGAGGCAAGCCGGACGCTTATGAGATTGGCCCGCTCTGGGCGCTGGTGTGATCGTACTGGCTGAGCTTCTTCAAGTACACAGCGTACTCCGTCTTGCCGAGCTTGTCGGCCCACGCGAGCAGCTCATCCTTGCTGATCCATTTCTTATTGTACGCGATTTCTTCGAGGCACGCGATCTTCAAGCCCTGGCGATGCTGGATGATCTGCACAAATTCAGCGGCCTCCATCAGCGAGTCCGGCGAGCCGGTGTCCAGCCACGCGGTGCCACGGCCGAGCACCTCGACGTTCAGCTCGCCATTCTCCAGATACACGCGATTCAGATCGGTGATCTCATACTCGCCGCGCTTCGAGGGCTTCAGGCGCTTTGCGATGCCGCAGACTTTCTCATCATAAAAGTACACGCCGGGCACGGCGTAGTTGCTCTTCGGTTTCTCGGGCTTCTCTTCCAGCGAGATCGCCCGGCCTTTCGCATCGAACTCCACCACGCCGTAAGCCTCCGGAGTTGCCGTGTAGTACCCGAAGATGGTCGCGCCAGCGGGCTGGTTGCCGGCATTCTCGACTGCTTTGCGGAACTGCGAGCCGTAAAAAAGATTGTCCCCCAGCACGAGCGCGGCCGGGTGACCAGCGAGAAAGGATTCTCCAATGACGAACGCCTGCGCGAGCCCGTTTGGCTCCGGCTGCTCAGCGTATTCGAAGCGCAGGCCGAACTGCGCGCCATCGCCGAGGAGCCTGCGGAAGTTTGGCAGATCGTGCGGCGTCGAGATGATGAGAATGTCGCGGATGCCCGCGAGCATGAGCGCAGAGAGCGGATAATAAATCATCGGCTTGTCGTAAACGGGCATGAGCTGCTTGCTCACCGCGATGGTCAGCGGATAGAGGCGCGTGCCAGAGCCTCCGGCGAGAACGATTCCTTTGCGGTTGGACATGGGGCGGAAGGATGCCCGTGTGTTCGCAGGTGCGCAAGTCAGCGGTGGTCTCGCGAAAAGTATTCAGTAGGCAGTGCTCAATGTTCAGTGTTAACACTGGTTCGATGCGCTCACGCAGCTCCAGAATTGCCTTCTCCTCCGCCGTCGCAGCACTGCTTTTGGGGGCCTGCGCTCCGACGCACGAGCGCCCTGACTTGGTTTTCATCAACGGTGCGGAACCCGAGAGCATCGATCCCGCGATCGTCACCGACCAAGTGAGCATGAGGGTTTCCACCGCGCTCTTCGAAGGCCTCTGCCGCAATAACGCGAATGGCAAGCCGGAGCCGGGCGCGGCGGAGCGCTGGGATGTCTCCGAAGACAAGAAAACATACACCTTCCACCTCCGGCCCACCGCGCGGTGGAGCAACGGCGATGCGGTCACCGCGAATGATTTTGTTTTCTCGTGGAAGCGTGTGCTCGAGCCGGCCACCGCCGCCGATTACGCCAGCCAGCTCAACATCATCCGCGGCGCGCGAGGGTTCAACGAAGGCACCCACGCCGATTTCACGCAGGTCGGCGTGCGGGCCGTGGATGACCGGACGTTTGAAGTCGTCCTGGAGAATCCCACGCCTTACTTCATCGACCTGTGCGCATTCCCGACACTGGCACCCGTCCATGCGCCGACATTCGCGAAGCACGGCACCGCGTGGGTGAAGCCGCAGAATGTCGTCGTGAATGGCTCCTATCTGCTGAATGACTGGCTGCTCGACGACCGCATCGAGCTGAAAAAGAATCCGCGCTACTGGGACGCAGCCAGCGTCAAGATGCGCTCCATCGACGTGATGCCTGTGAGTGATCCGAACACGGCGCTCAACTACTTCCTCACCGGCCAGGTCGATCTCATGATGGACAAGGGCACCGTGCCCGTGTCCCTCGTCGAAAAGCTGAAGACGAAGCCATGGTTCCACACGGGTCCTTTTCTCGG
>JANOBO010000184.1:0-3700 GCA_031411695.1 Verrucomicrobiaceae bacterium | reverse complement strand
CGCGGCCAGCCACGCCACCAGTTGCGGGACTATCTGCTCGCGCAGACGACGACTACCAGCCTCGCCCACCTACTGCGCTTCGAGGATCGGAACTCCATGGCCTTCTCCGTCGAGGCGCGCGTGCCGTTCACCGATTTCCAGCTCGTGGAGTGGGCCTTCAAGCGGGCGAACGCTTTTAAGATCCATCGCGGCTGGGCCAAGTGGATCCTGCGCACCGCGATGAAAGGCCGCGCGCCTGAGTCCATCCTCTGGCGCAAGGACAAGACCGGTTTTGAAACGCCAGACGTGACCATGTCCCGCCGGCTCATCGAGCAATGCGGTCATCATCCTGAGGACTCCCCATTTCTCCAGCGCTACCTCGACCGCGAGCTGATGCGGAAGACGTGCAACCGCATCAAAGACGGCAGCGGCGACCGCGCGGATGGGCGGCTGGTGTGGCGGTGGCTGGTGCTCGATGCCTGGCACCGCTTGTTTGATAATGCATCCCGCATCTCTCCCTCTCCCTCTCCCACAGCCCGATGACCCCAGACACTCCCGCCGAACTCGAACGCATCCTCATCCTGGCCTTTTCAAACGTCGAGCGTGACGCGCGCGTGCTACGTCAGGCGCGCTATCTGTCCGAGAAGTTTCACGTCACGCTCGCCGGGTTCGGTGAGGATCCATTCCGGCATGAGCCTCTGCCGAATGTGGTTTGGTATCAGATCGACACGCGCGGAACCGTGTCGCTGCGGTTCAAGATGATCCGCTTCATCACCGCAAACCTTTGCCGCCTCTCGCCTTGGTTTTTGAACGCCTACTTCCGGCAGCTCCCTTACTGGCGCTACGGCTGGCACTTCGCCCACGCAGCGCGCTACCGCGTCATTTATTGCAATGACGTGGACACGCTGCCCATCGGCGTCTCCGCCGCGCGTGCGAACCAATCCACCAAGGTCATCCTCGACCTGCACGAGTACGCCACGCGCGAAATGGCGGATGGCTTTCACTGGACGTGGGATCGGAAGCCGGTCGTGACTCGTGCGCTGAAAAGTCTCGCGCGTCATGCCAATGGCACGGTCAGTGTGGCTGACAGCTTTGCGCCGCTGATGAAAAAGGAGTTCAAGATGCGGCGGCCCGTCATCGTGCATAACGCGCCCGAACTCGCCCCCCTGCCCCCGCGCACCTCGCGCTCCGACGGCAAGATCCACCTCATCCACCACGGCGGCGCCGCGCGCGCCCGGCAGCTCGAGCGCATGATCCAGGCCGTCGCCTTGGCCGACTCGCGATTCGTCCTTCACTTCATGCTCACCGGCGGCCCTGACTACATCGAGGACCTGAAAAAAATCGCCGCTGGCATTTGCCCGGACCGCGTCGTGTTCGAGCCTGCGGTAAAGCCGGACGAGATCGTCGCCACCATCTCCGGCTATGACATGGGCGTTTACATCCTGCCGCCGCACTCCTTCAATGACCTGCACGCGATGCCGAACAAGTTCTTCGACTTCATCGTCGCCGGACTGGCCGTCGCCGTCGCGCCATCGGTGAACATGGCGAAGATCACGACTGACAACGGCATCGGCTGGGTGGCCGAGGACTTCGAGCCCGCATCGTTCGCGCGGCTGCTCGACACCATCACGCTCGACCAGATCGAAGTCCGCCGCGCCGCAAGCCTCAAGCTGCGCGAGACCGTGAACGCGAAGTCCGAGCTGGGCAAGCTCGTCGAGCTGGTGCAGCGCGTGGCGGCACGGAAGGTGAAGTAGTCCAGTCGCTCCGTGACTGGAGTGCTCAGGACAAGAGGCTGTGGATCATCCCTTCCACCACTGGAACAAGAAACTCCAGTCACGGAGTGACTGGCCTACTTTCTTCACTCGCAAAAAACGATTGCCTCATTACAATCCGCCGCTGTCTCAGTCTCCCTCCCTCACACAAACAAATCTAAACCTCCTCGCACACCATGGGCATGATGGATTACCTCAAAGGCCAGTTCCTCGAAATCATCGAGTGGACGGACGACTCACGTGACACCCTCTCCTGGCGCTTCCCGGATGAGGATAAGGAAATCAAAAACGGCGCGCAGCTCATCGTGCGGGAGTCTCAGGTCAGCCAGTTCGTGTATCTCGGAGTGTTCGGCGACACCTTCGGCCCCGGCAAGCACACGCTCGTCACCGATAACATCCCCATCCTCTCCACCATCAAGGGCTGGAAGTACGGCTTCAACTCCCCCTTCAAGGCCGACGTCTATTTCGTCAACACGCGCCTCTTCACCGGCAACAAGTGGGGCACCAGCAATCCCATCATGATGCGCGATGCCGACTTCGGCATCGTCCGCGTGCGCGCCTTCGGCACCTTTGACTTCCGCATCGTCGAGCCGCGCCTCTTCCTAAAGGAGCTGGCAGGCAGCGATCATCACTTCCGCCTCGATGAATTTGCCGAGACCATGCGCTCCCGCATCATCAGCGTGTTCAGCGATGCGCTGGCCACCGCCAAGATTCCCGTGATGGATCTCGCCACGCGCTACAGCGACCTGGGAGATGCGCTGCTGCCGATCATCAATCCCATCATGACCGGCAAGTACGGCATTGAGATCACCAGCTTCGTTTTGGAAAACGCCTCCGTGCCGCCCGAGGTCGAGGCCGCCATCGACAAGCGCTCCAGCATGAGCGCGGTCGGCAATCTGAACGACTACGTGAAGTTTCAGATGGCCGAAGGCATGGCCAAAGGCGGCGGCGGCGCAGGCGGCATGGCCGCTGAGATGGCGATGGGATTTGGCATGGCGCAGAACATGATGGCGCAGGGAGCCTTCAATCCCACATCTGGCGGCGCGTCCGCGCCGGCAACACAGTCAGCAGGCATCCCAGCGGCCGATGTGCTCACGCCGGCGCAGGTGGCGCAATCACTCGGGGTGACGGAGGCCGACGTCATCGCCAGCATCGGCAGCGGAGATCTGAAGGGCAAGAAGATCGGCAGCCAATACCGCATCACGAAAGCGGCGCTGGAAGAGTTTCTGGGCAAGTAGCCGCGCTGCCCACTTCACGAAGGCTTCAGGCGGGCGTGCGGAAATGCGCTGGGTCTGACTCGCATGGGTTTTCATTTGCCGCCGACCCGCAGCGCTGATTCACGCAGACTGCGCGGCGCTTAGGGCGCCCTCTCGTAACTTTTAAGCGGAAAGGCACCATTCAGAAGATTAGCATTGACCTTTTTTCCGGTGTGCTGTGTTATCGGCCATATCCGTCGCTCTTGGGTGTTCATTTTTTGAATGGAGTTTTATTGCCCCAGCTTTGTTGGGGCGGCTTCATTCGGATGCGGGCACATGGGCGATGTCAGTGGAAACCCATTCATCACCATGAACTCAATGCTACGATTCAAGAAGATGTTACGAACCACGCTGCTGTGCGCCTTTATTGGCCTCGGCGGCTTCAGCGCAAATGCAGCCTGGACTGAAAACGCCGTCGGCGGTCCCATTGCAGGACTGGGGATTGACTACAACTCGGGCGCCTATGATCCGGGTTACGGCGTGTACTGGACCGTCGCAGGCGGCAAACTCTTCGCCGTTTACTGGAGCGGCACGGCGTGGACCTCTGCTCAGTGGGCGACCAACGCCTTGGACGAGGAGAACACCATTGCGGTGGACACTGTCAATCACTGGTGCTTCTACCGCGGTACCGACAACGCTGTGTGGATCTGCTATTACACCGGCAGCACCTGGGCCACGGCAAAGGTGGGAACA
>JANOBO010000183.1:0-4077 GCA_031411695.1 Verrucomicrobiaceae bacterium | reverse complement strand
GGTGCCCGTCACCAAGGAGATCATCAAGGAGGTGATCAAGGAAGTGCCCGCGCCGCCGCCGCCCCTGCCGGAGAGGTACATCCCGCGCAAGGAAGTGGACGTGGCCACGCTGTATAATGGCATCACGGTGAAGACCGATCTGCTCACCGAGCAGGGGACCTATGCCACGCTCGAACGACTCGATCCCGACGCATACAAGGTGCAGTTCCAGCTCAGCGTGCGCGTGCCGAAGGCAAACCAGAGCCTGCCTGAGCTGCGGCGCATCAATGCAAATTTGCCAGCGCTTCTCCCTGCGCTGGAGTCCATGCTCGCGACCTCGAAGGTCTCCCCCTTCTACCACAAGCTCTACGACAACAAGACCAGCCTCGTGAAGCGTGATCTCACACGGCTCACCAAGATCCTCGACCGGCACAATTTCTTCGACTGCGAGACGATCCTCGAACTCTCGCATCCAGCCACGCAGCGGAAGGCCTTGCTCATCCAAAGTGAGATGGACGTCGTGGCCGATGGATCTGACGGCGACCGCATGGACAAGCTCGATGACTCCATCTCGCTCTCCGATTACTACCAGCCATTCACAAGCTACGCATGGGCCAAGACGTCGAAGACCCCAAATCCTCTCCTCTCAAGATGGGAAGCCCGGCTGGCAAAGGCCAAGGAAGAGCGCGCGAAAAAGGGCGTGTCAGCCGAGCGCGGGCGCGAACTGAAAATCGCCATCGAGCAGATCGCAGTAGAGATCAAGGACATGAAGGCGCGCAGCAGCCTCATCGCCGACAAGGACCCCTTCATCGTGAACTCGCTTCTTTTCCGTCCTTACATCGGCGCAAACAAATTCGCCCCGCAAATCGGCGACTACGCCGTGGTCATCCACGGTAACAAGATCTATCCCGTCATTTGCGGCGACTACGGCCCGACGATGAAGATGGGGGAGGCCTCCCTCTTCATGGCAAAGGCCATCAACGAAAAAGCCACGCCGTATCGTCGCGGAGAGAACGAGTTGAAGGTGACCTATCTGATCTTCCCCGGCACCGCCGACAAACCCTTCTCGGCGCCAAACCTCGCCAAGTGGCGCGAGAAGTGCGCCGGCTTCCTCAAGGAAATCGGCGGCATCGGCGAAGGCTTTTCGCTGCACGAGTGGGCCGACCCCTTCAAGAAACCCGATCCACTGCCCGCACCCGCGACACCCGCGCCCGGGCCGGCCCCTGCTGCTTCGCCGTCTGCACCAGCTCCCGCAGCAAATGAAGAAGTGAAGGCACCCAAGCCGTAGGCATGTCGCCGGCGGGGGCTTGTTCGATGCATGGATGTTTCCCAGGAGCGGGCACCCGATTCCGTGTGTGCTCGTCCCACTTGGCGGGCAGCGCAGTGGTCACATTGCTCTGAATCGCGAGCCGTCACCCTTCCGCCTTGTCCAGTCGCCACGCATAAAAGACTAGCACGGTGGGAGCGATGTTCGTGGCAAAAGCGGACACCAGAAACGCGGCGCTGAGATGCGGCACGCGCACGAGGAAGTCCAGCCAGCTCATCGCCGCGATGATGACCGCCAGCACCACGTTCAGCCATTTGTTCGTCTGCGGATTCGCGATGACGAAAACCAGGAACGCCATCGCGACGGGCACGACGAGGGAGAAGGTGAACGCGGCGATCTGCCCGCCGCTGATGACCATGTCACCGATGCGGCCCTTTTGCACACCCTCGATGAAGCCCGTGCCGAAGAGCGACAGCACGATCTGCACGAGATCGATGATCGTGTTCGCCAGCCACAGGATGGCGATCTTGATCTTGAGTTCCAGCGTCTTCACGAACCAGCGTAGGCGAGCCCGTCCCGGCTCGCAACTTCCCGGCCCCGTCCCATCACCGGCGGAGTGGTTGAGCCGTCCGGCTGAAGCACGGGTTGCTCAGCAAACAATCCCCTCCGCCTTCATCTGGCGGAACCACTCCACGAATCTCGGAATGCCCTCGTCGATGTGGGTGGTGGATTTGAAATTGAGCAGGCGCGCGGCCTTGCTGACATCGGCTGAAGTCAGCGGCACATCACCGGGCTGCTCGGGCATCTCGTTGATGACGGCCTTCCTACCCACGGCCTTCTCGATGGTGGCGATCATCTCATTTAGCGTCACGGTCTGTGCGCCGCCGAGGTTGAAGATGTCGCAGATCGGACCGGTCTCGTAGCGCAGCGCGCTGTTGATGCCATCGACGATGTCGG
Source organism: Verrucomicrobiaceae bacterium (assembly GCA_031411695.1). Classification (GTDB taxonomy): domain Bacteria; phylum Verrucomicrobiota; class Verrucomicrobiia; order Verrucomicrobiales; family Verrucomicrobiaceae; genus JAIBCL01. The sequence goes on along the minus strand of JANOBO010000183.1, from coordinate 1,874 downwards.
AGATGAAGGTGTAGTCGCGCGCGGTGTTTCCGACGCCGTATTTGTCGATGGGTTCACCGTTCTCAATGCGACGCGTGAACTTCGAGATGGCCAGGTCGGGCCTCTGTCTCGGGCCATAGACTGTGAAGAAGCGCAGGCAGACCGTGCGGATGCCGCAAAGGTGCGAGTAGTTCGAGCACATCTGCTCCCCGGCCATCTTCGTCATCGCGTACGGGCTGATCGTCTGGAGGATGGCATCCTCCTCGCTGAACGGGACCTTTTTGTTCACGCCGTAAACCGACGAGCTGCTGGCGAACACAAATTTTTTGCAGCTCGTGCGCTTGCAGGCCTCGAGCAAGTTGAAGGTGCCCTTGATGTTCGTGTCGATGTAAAGTTCAGGAGCTTCAATCGAGGGGCGCACGCCGGCGCGCGCGGCAAGGTGGATGACGGCGTCAAATTTGCCTTCGTCAAAAACGCGATCGACAAACGCGCGGTCGTACAGCTCGCCCTCATGGATGGTGACGCGATCCGCAAAGCCGCGCGTGTTCGTGCGCTTGATCGCGGGATCGTAGTAGTCGTTGAAGCTGTCGAGAATGGAGACGCGGCCCGCGCCATCGCGCAGCAGCCGCTCGACTGTGTGGGAGCCGATGAATCCGGCGCCGCCTGTGACCAAGATGTTCATGGAAGGAAGATGAGTGGACCCTTCCACCGCGAGGCAAAAGGGGCCGTCTCCTTCGGCCAAACCGCGCCGGATTGCAACCCTGCAGGATTTACTTCCGGCTGCGCTCGTTGAAGCGCGCCACCTCGCGCGCGGCCTCGCGGTTCTCGGTGCGCTCCTTGATGTCCTGCCGCTGGTCGCCCTTCGTCTTGCCGCGCCCTACGCCGATCTCGACCTTCACCAGCGCGCCTTTCCAGTATAGCTTCAGCACAGGCAGGGCCAGTCCCTTGATGAGGGACTGCTCGCTCAACTTGTTGATCTCACGCTTGTTGAGCAAAAGCTTCCGCGTGCGCCGCGCTTCATGCTGGACGTGGCTGGCCTTGTCGTAGGGCTGGATGTCCAGGTTGTAGAGCCAGACTTGTTTCTTGTCCACGCGGGCAAAGGCATCCGAAACGTTCACCTTGCCCTGGCGGATGGACTTCACCTCTGTCCCGCGCAACTCCACACCCGCCTCGTAAGTTTCGAGAATGTGAAAGTCGCGTGGCGCTTTGCGATTAGTGGCGATCTCAGACACGGATGTAGAAATGAGGATTGAAAGCCATCGTAGGCGCGCGCGTCACGCACCGCAACACACTGGCGGCTTCTCGAAATTGATCAAAGTCCAACAGCCAAACGCATCCGCACGAAACATGCGGGAGTTCGCAAACGCGGCGGGTTCCGCGCGTGAGCGGACCAGCCATAGCAGTCGTGACGAGGCCGTCGCGGTCCACCAGCCCGGATGAAGCTCACTCCTCGTCTGCCACCACGTCCTCGATCTTGATCTTGCCCTGGATGATTTCAAGAAGGGCGACATCCGCCTCCCGAATGCCGGGGCGGCGCTCGACCAAGGCGGGACGGCCCAGTGCAAGTTGCTTCACGCGCTTGGACACCATGTTGATCAACACAGGAAAATCGGGAATGACTAGGGCGGCTTGTTCAACGAGATCGGCTCTCATAGGCGGAGGATTGCTGGCAGTGCTCCGGGAGGAAACGGACGTTGGGAACTCGAGAAGGCTGCCGGCCATGGGTTAGGTGTCTCAGGATTGAATGAACCTGCCGCACGGAATATCCCCCCGCGACAGGAGGGCGGGGATAGTAGTGACGCCGTTCCATGGCGCAAGGGAAAAGGTGAGTCAGCTTTGTTTGCGCGATCACTGCTCCGGCCGCGCTTCTCCGCCCGCGTCTTCGGGGCGTGAGG
>JANOBO010000182.1:0-18361 GCA_031411695.1 Verrucomicrobiaceae bacterium | reverse complement strand
CGGCAGCGGACGTCAGATTTTGTTCTGTGCAGGCAAAGGCGAGTATCGAGTCCGGCTTCTCACGCCGCGTGAATGTGCCAGGCTCATGGGAGCAGATGGTTTCAAGATCAATGTGCCACTCAATCAGGCTCTTTTCGGCTTCGGTGATGCGGTATGTGTGCCTGCCGTTCAGTGGATTGCCAAAAACTACCTTAACCCGTTGCTCAACGAGTTGATAGGGACTCCGCTACCACTGCCATCTCAAAGGCAAAACGTCCGCTATTCGATTCCTCGGCGGACTTCAAAAACCAAGGCATGAGCGACTTGATCAAACAACTCGATTCGCTTTCATCGACTCAACGCAAGTTTCTCAACAAGGGTGGCTTGTGTGTGGGGCTAGTGGTGACCAGAACCGCGCAAGAAAAAGGGTTGCCCCTCGCTCCCGAATCGCTGCGCACAGATGAAGGTGGGCAGGTTGCCGGCCTTGGGAAAGCCGCCGTCCAGAACATTCTCGCAGAATATGGCATCACGAAGATTTTGGCTGAGGAAGGCGGAAGGACTAGTCGAGGAAGTCTTGGGTTGATGAAGGCTTATGTCACTGTTTTGAACTTGGTGAACAAGAAGCACGGGAAACTGGATCTCAAACCAGTTATGGACTGGTGGATCGGAAAGGTGCGCCTTCACTTCGCCAGCGAAGGGCCCAAGTTCCACTTCGATGCCGGAAAATCCGTCGCGGCCAATCTTGCCGATATCTTCGAGCAGGCTGCGGACATCCAGAAGAACTCGGGTGGAGCCAACTTCGTTGGCGCCATGCTTCAGCACTTGGTAGGGGCGAAACTCGACATTGTTCTTGGTGCTGGAGTGGCATCTCATCATGGGTTTTCAGTGGCCGACCACTCCACAGATCGAAAGGCCGACTTTGAAGTGAATGGTGTCGCTATCCATGTCACGACTCATCCTTCCGAGGCCTTAATTCGCAAGGCGGCCAAGAATATTCAGGCGGGTCTCAAACCTCTGATCGTGACCTTGTCGGATGGCGTTGAAGGAGCGGCCTACCTGCTCAAGAGCACCGAATGGAAAGACCGCATCGACGTGATTGATGGGACGCAGTTCCTCACTGCCAATGTTTATGAGCGCAGCTTTTTCAAAGCAGGCGAGTGTAAGGCCACTCTCACTGCGATCTTGACCCGCTACAACGAGATCGTTGCCGAGTGCGAGACCGATCCGGTTTTACAGATCCGTTTTTAGAGGCAATTAAACAGAGAAAGAGCTGCCCGACAGGATGGCGTAAGGCGGGCGCTTCGGGACGATGTGGCTCCAGTAGAAGAAGAGGTGGTCGTAATGCTTCTTCAGCTTCTCGCCGCGGGACTTCATCTCGATGAGCACGCGCGCCGGCCAGAGAAGATCGGCGAACTTCATGCCGCCCTTGAGCTTCGGCGCGGAGGCGAGTTCATCGTCCGTGAACAGCGAGAGCTGCGAGGTGCCGGGCTTCTTCGCGACGCGATACTCGAACGTGGCCCCGGCTTCGTTTGCGCCCGCATGACCGAGCGCGCGGAAGAGGTGGTCGAGGAAGATTTGCGCCTCGCTCTTCTCATCGCCGTCCAGAGTCTTCGCGAACGCGAGTAAGGGCGGGATGAGTTCTTTGGCTTCGGCGGAGGTCATTCGCGCTCTTTTTAGCGCGGGGATGCGCGAAGAGGAAGAGAGAAAACTCCGGGCTTCGATTTTGCTAGTGTGGCCACCCCAGTTTGCTTCCTCGCTGGAATGGGGGCGTGGCAGACGGATGGTGGCGCAGGATCCTCCTTGCGAATGGCGGCAGGCGGCATCACGAAGTCTTCTTGCCGAAACTGACCGGCACCGCTTACATCAGTCTCTCATGCCCTCCAGCACCCGTAAATCAGAGAAAAACCGGCATCACGCGAACTACGAAGCGCTCACGGCCCGAATCGTCAGCGAAGCTGCCAAGCGCGGATGGACGTCATCCCGAGCACGTATGGAGGTGCGCCTTTTGATGCGCGAATTCGATCGCGACACATTCGCTGCGGTCAAAATGCTGGAACAGGGCAAGAGTTCCCAATTCACCCGAGGACAGGTCGTATCATCCGGTAAACCAAGCGCGTCATCATCCCGCTGACTTGCGCGTTAGGTGTGAGGATGTTCGACGATGCTACGGGCGTGCCGCATGAACGAATGATTGTGAGTCCGCCCTCGTCGAGATTCCCCACATTTGCGCGATCGCTAACATGTTGAAGCCCATAGTCGCTCTCATTTTCCTTTTACTTGCCTCGGCACCGGCTGCTGCCAAGGACCCCTTCGTTCGCCCGGAAAAATTCGGCGCGGAGGCCGGGGACGCACAAGACGATTCCGCTGCCGTGCAGGCGGCTATTGATGCCGCCGCACGCCAAGGTGGAGCGGTTGTTTTTGCCGCCGGGAAAACTTACTCGATCCAGAAAACCGTCCACCTCCGCAGCGGCATAGAGTTGATATCCACAAGGGACAATTCCGCCACGCTTCACGGGCCGCGCGCCGCGCGCCTGGGAAACATGATCGTGGGGGAAGGAGTCATGAATGTGCGGGTGAAAGACCTGCGCTTCGTCAACGACCATGTGCCGCCGGATACAGGGGCTGGGAGCATCTTGATCTTAGGGCGCCACTCCCACGGCCTCGACATCGAGAGGTGCTATTTCGGCTCCACGCCCCAAGGCAAGAACGGCCTAGCCGGGCATTACCAGCTCCGAGGGATCGCCTTGGAGCATGAAGGCATCCACCATGTGAAAATTGCGGGTTGCAGTTTCGAGTGGTTGAAATTTGGGGTGCTGACCAATAGCGACAGTGATGACCAGCGCGACGCTGCGGCACACGGAATGTTGATTCAGCACGATGTGCAAATCGTCGATAACCAGTTTCGCCACATCGCCGGTGACGCCATTGAAATCAATCACCCGGGAGCAAAGGGATTGGTGCGGGATTTCGTCATTGCGCGGAATGACATTGAAGTCCCTCGCGGCATCCAAGCGGCCGACTCCCCAGTAATCACGGCGGCAGGGTTCGGTGTTGGGGTTGCCGGTGCCGGGCATGTGCTCGTCGAACACAACCGGATCTGGAAATGCCGCTGGCAGGGCATTCATCTGGAGGATTTCGCGCACCAGATCACCATAAGGAACAATCAGATCGAAGGACCGGGCATTGGCCAGGCGGAGGGGCGGGCGTCATCGGGTAACCTCATTCACATCCTCAACTGTCAGGATGTGACGATTGAGGATTGCGTGTTACGCGCTGCCTCACAGAGCGGCATCGCCATCGGTCCCGGCGGCACCGCTCGCTCGCGGGGCATCGTGGTCAAGCGGACGAAGATTGAGAGCGGGGGGCGAATTGGCATTTATAGCCAAAGCGCCAGCGGCAACTTGTTTGAGGATGTGACGATCCGAGACTTTGAAATTGGAGTGAAGATCTTCGCCGAAAACGGGGGCACCAAGCTGAGCCGCGTGCAGTTGCACGCCATGCGGAGCGCAGGGTTGGAAACAGTCCTGCCAGGCGACCAATTCCAAGAGCTGAGCGGCATTTCATTCCAAAGCAACCCGACTAATTTTCGGTTTGCCGCTCCGCAGATGCTTGATGGGAAGATTAAATAAAAAGGGTCGGGTGTTCCAAATTGCGGAATTCCATCACTATCCCCGATAAGAATAGCGGCCTCGGGGTCCCCACCCCGAGGCCGCATTCACCACACACCGGTTGCTCTCTCAGCTCCCGGAAATTTTTTTGGTTTACCGCGAATACCGACGGCGCAGCCGGAACAGGATCCCCGCCGCAGCAATCAACAGCGCCGAGCCAGGTTCAGGGACGGCTTGGGTTTGCAGCGTGGAGACGAAGGTGCCTCCGTCTGTGCTGGTGGCTCCGACGACCGCCGTCGTGCCCGGATCCGAGAGGTTCCATTCGACGGCGTTCGGATTCATCGGATCAGCCGCCGGATACGTCCACACGGCATTCCGGATGAGCGACCACTCGGTGCCGGATGTGAGTGACTTCGAATTGAAGGTCCAGATATAGGCCTGCTGCCCGACCGTGAAGCCGAGTCCTGTGTCACTGGAGGTGATGTTGGAGCCCCCGGCAGCCTGAGCAAAGGCCGCACCGGCATAGTTACTGATACCCGGAGTGGGGTTCCATCCGCTGCCATCGACAGCGGTGTCGAACACCACCCAATTGGTTTGCCATAGGCTGAGAGGCTGCACCGTGGGGTCAAAGCCGCTGGTGAAGCCGCCAAGTTCAAACGAAAACGATCCATCCAACGCTGTGATGCCGTCAGCGGTGAGGAAGTTGTCACCCACTCCACTGTTCCAACTGATGGAGCGCGAATGGGATGTGATCGTCAGCGTCAGGCTCAGGAGGAGCAGCGCGACGAGCTTAAGATTTGTGTTCGTTGCTTTCATGTTCGAGTTTTGAGTGTGGAAGTGAATCGCACGGTGAGACTTTAAGGAGCGACAGAGGATGGGAGCTTCCACAAGGGCCGGGCTGTTTTGCACTGGATAAAGGAAGCGCGATAGGGGCTGAAGATCTGCGCCCCGCTTTGGTCATTGAGTTGGGCGTCGCCCTCCGCCACCCACCGCTCGAGCGATGCCGTCTTCAGCAGGTAATAGCCCGCGTAGCTTTGGGTCGAGGATGTGTCCCCTTTCCAGATGCGCAGACGGTCTGCATTGGTCTGTGAATTCGATCCCACGAAACCGCCGGCCACAGTCATGAGCCTGTCCGCGGTGCTTTGAGTTCCGCCCCCGAAGCTCCCGACGAAATTGCTGCCTGTGAGGAGAGGACACACACTGTCATTCTGACGCGCGACGCCATAGACCGCGAGGGATGTCACCGTAGCGCGTGGATGAACAAACAAACCTTCGGTCGCATTGATGACCCGGCCGCCGGCGTCCGCGAGGTTCGAATCCCCCTGCAACACCCACTTCGGACTGCCGCCGTTCAGGAAGAGCCAGAGCGTCTTGAATGCTGCGGTGTTCAGATCGTAGAAGAGCAGGCGGTCCGCTGTGGTGGGATTGTTCGTGGCGCGAAATCCGCCCACGGGCAGCGCGTCCTTGGCACGCCAGTGTTTCCTCAGCACCACGGGCGCTCCGGTCAGCGAGGCTGGCACGCTGCTCAACGTGCTGCGCGCGTGGGCGGCATCTAGAGCAATGGTGCCCGCCGTGCACGAGAGTTCGGTCACTTCGAAACGATGGCCTTCATTCACTCCGTCGGTGACTTCCACATAGTACTCGAAGCCCGGTTGCAGCGCGCCCGCTAGGTCTTCGGTTCCGACCGAGCCGCTCACGTCGAGCGTGTTGCCTGTGACAGTGGTCACGATTCCGGTGAACACATCGGTGTTCAGCACTGGCAGGCTTAACGTTTGGGGCTGCACCTGGAATGGAATGCCGGCCCACGCCCACGTCGCGGAAAGCGCTGTCGCCTCGGGAACCTGATCGTGATTGGCGTCGAGCTGGACACTGAGCCTGACAAATCCTGACGCGGCGCCAAGGAACACCGGATCGGAGGCGATGTCGCCATACGTCACCTTTTCAGAGCCGTCGGCGTTGTTGACGATCTGCGGCACAATCGAAAGCGGCTGCCAGGACGCGGCCGCAAAGGTCGGGTCCGTGCTGCCTTCAAGCGTGAAGATCAGATCCTGCAAACCACTGAGGCGACGCGAGAACGATGCATTGAAGCGGAACAAGGCCGCGTCGTGCGTGATGCGGAATGCGGACGCGCCATTGAGGCCGGAGTCCGGCGGCAAGCAAGTGGCATACTCCAGCAAATTGGCGGTGGCATCGCCATCAGGATTGTCCGTCGCTCCATTGCTGCCGCCAAGCGCGTGCTGCGACTGCCACTCCGCAAACGAGGAGGGCTTGCCGGGGCTCCGAAACCCAAAGTCTTGCGTGAGGTCGCCGTTTGCATCGTCGGCATTGTCACTCGCGGCCTGCTGGCCGGATTCGAAAGTTCCATCCGTGGGCGCGCCGTTGCTGGCGAGCTGAAACGGCGCGGTGCTGACTCCAGTGATTGCGGGATTTGCCGCATCCTGCCCGTCCTCACCGTAGTCATCATCCGTGTCGGTGGAGAATCCGGGCATGGACACCTTCCCGCTGAGCAGTCCTCCTGGTTGGAACGCGACCGCTGGCACATGGAGGAAATAACTGCCCGGCGCGAGACCGGCGATGTTGTAAGAGCCGCCGCCAGTCGTCGTGGTCGAGCGCACCACAGGGCTGCTTCCGGGCGTGTCGCCTTCAAGAAACAACTGGACCGCGACGCCCGCGAGACCTTCGCCTGAATCGAACAAGCCGTTCCAGTTTGAATCCACAAAGACGAGATTTCCCACCTGCATGGATTGTGCGATCTCGAGCGAATAATTCCTCAGCACACTGCAGCCCACGGCATCGATCACGCGGACGCCAAAGCTCCATGTGCCCGCGCTCGTCGGCGTGCCGGTCAGGCTGCCGGACGCGGACAGTGACAGGCCCGGCGGAAGAGAGCCCGTCTTACTCCACACATGCGGTGCCTGACCACCGTTGACGGCAAACGGGAGACTGTATGCGCCGCCGCTGACCCCATCGGCCAGCACGGACGGCGAAATCGTCATGGCGGGGCAATTGAGCACGAAGCCAAAGTCGATCGTCATGTCGCCGTTGTTGTCGTCCGCGTCATCGAGCGTGGCGAAGAGGCCTTTCTCGTTGCCGGAATTCACCGGCTCCAGATTTGCCTGAAGGGTGATTGAGTGGCTGCGAATTCCGAACTGATCCGGCATGAGATTGTCGATGCCGTCTTCGTCCATCTGATCGTCAAAGCCGACATCGGAGCCCACGCCGTTCATGCTCAGCTTACCGTGCAGCGGCGCACCTTCCTCGAACTGGGTGCTGGGGATGTAGGCGATGTACGCTCCCTCGAGCAGACCGCTGAAGAGATATTGTCCGCCGTTAGCCGTGACTGTCGTGGCGAGAGGCTCGTCCACCTGAGGATTGTCTCCGTTGTAAAACAACCACACGGCGACGCCATCCACGCCTTCACCCAAGTCCGCCTTGCCATTGTTGTCCGCGTCAAAGTAAACCAAGTTTCCCACTTTCATCTGCGGCGCCACGGCGGCGCGGAAGCCGAGGTCAATGGTGAGGTCCACATTGTTGTCGTCCGTATTGTCAGAAGCAGCGCCGAATCCGGTTTCCGTCCCTCCATCGACGGGCTCTTGGTTGTTTCCCAACGTGAACACGACGGAGGACAATCCACGCAGATCCAGGTCGATGTCATCGCCACCGTTTTCATCCGCTCCGTCGTCCATGCCATCGTCCCCGCCGGAACCGGGAACGGAATCCTTACCGTGGAGCGGCCCGCCGATCATGAACTGCGTCTTCGGCACATGCACGAAATAGGATCCGGCCGCGAGATTATAGAAAGCGTAGCTGCCCGTCGATGAGGTCACGACCTCTGCGATCGGTTCGGTCGTCAGTGGAAGGTCACCACCGCGGAAAAGGCGCACCGTCACGCCGCCCACGCCCTCCCCGTTGTCATGATGACCGTTTCCGTCCGCATCCACGAACACCAGATTCCCCACGCCCATGGTCGTCGAGACATTCTCGCGGAACCCGAAGTCCACGGTCAGATCGTTGGCATTGTCCGCATAGTCATCTGCGTACCCGCCGACACCTGTCTCCGTGCTGCCGCCCGTCGGCTCCGTGCCGGAAGTGAGGGCAAACACGGCACTGCTGATGCCAGCCGCCTCGATTGGCGTCGCCGGATCGACACCGTCCTCGCCGGCGTCATCATCATAGAAGCCGCCATCCGCTCCAGGCAGCGAGACCATGCCCTGCAGGGGACGGTTCACCTGGAACTCGGAGCCAGGGATGTGAACGAAATAACTCCCGGGCGCCAGGTTTGAGAAGAAGTAGAGGCCTCCGTTTGCCGTGAGTTGCTCCGCCAGCGGCACCGCTGTGAGCGGATCTTCACCATTCACGAAAAGTTGCACGGTCACTTCATCCACTCCCTCGTTCGGATCGCCGTGGCCGTTTCCATCCGCATCGATGAAAACATAATTGCCGACGCCGACGGAATCTGCAGGAAGCGTGAAGCCCAGGTCCACCGTCATGTCGATGTCCGCGTCCGCAAAGTTGTCGGCGGATGCAGAGATGCCGGTTTCAGTCTGCCCGTCTATGGGTTCGGTGCCGCCCGTGAGCACGATGGTGGATGTCGAGACACCGCTCTCCAGCGGAAACCCACCGTCGCTCGTGTCATCGCCCACGTCATCGTCCGCATCATTCGAGAGGCCCGGCAGCGTGGTCGCACCGCTCAACGGCTTGCCCACTGAAAACTCACTCGCCGGCACATGGACGAAGTACGCGCCCTCGCCCACGTCAGAAAACAAGTAGTGTCCCTCCGTGTCGGTCGTCACTTCCGAAATGGGATTTGCAACAATCGGATCGGCCCCCTCCGTGTAAAGACGCACGATCACTCCCGGCACCCCTTCCCCGGAATCGGCGTGGCCGTTGCCATTTGAATCGACAAAGATCAGATTTCCCACCCCCACCGGCTTGAAGAAGCCGAAGTCGATCGTGAGATCTGTGTTCGCGTCATCGAAATCATCCCATTCCGCATCGAAGCCAGATTCACCCGTCGCGAAGATCGGGGATTCGCCTGTGGCCACCACGAAGTCAGCGGTGCTGATGCCATTCAGTGCGGGAGTCGCGTCATCGACACCATCTTCTCCCACATCGTCATCCGCACCGGCTCCAAGCGCTCCAGCGATGCTTAGCAAGCCCTCCAGATCACCGCCCAGTTGAAACTCCTCCGCCGGCACATGCACGAAATAGTTTCCGTCGTTGAGGAAAAAGAAAACATACTTTCCTCCCCCTCCCGTGAAGGCCGACTGCACGGGAGAGCCAGTCGCCGGATCGGTGCCAGCGGAAAAAATTTCCACCTCAACGTTGGGCACCCCCTCGCCAGGATCGAATCTCCCGTTCCCATTCGCATCCCGGTAAACCACGTTTCCCACGGAAACCTGGCCGGCCTCTGCAATGGGGCCGACCGCAAACACAACCCAGGCCATCAGCCCAGAAAGGGCGACTGCGGGGCGGTAACTGCTGAATGGGAAAATGAACACAAGAGAGAAATTACAGAATTTATGGCAATTATGCTTTAATATTCGGGTTGATGCAATAAAGAAATAGCCTGTGCCTAGGTTTTGCCGTTCATCCAAGCCTGCGCCAGATCCACGGCGGATACCTTAAATGGGCACGGCTGCGGGCTGAGATGCGCCGGTTCAGCTGAATCGACGGCCCTCTGCGAAACCCTGTGGGGGGAGGAATGACCCTCGCGCCTAAATCCGTCGCGTCAGCGCGATATCGATCCCCCGCAGCGATTACAAGCGTCGCATAATTCGCAACGAGCTGTCGGGTCGCTGGAGCACTTCTCGCACTTCAAGCAAAGCGCGCACGACGGACGATGCCCGAGCGCCCAAGTTCTCCCGCGATTCGCATCGGCGGCGATTAACCCTTCGGCAAAGACAATCTCCGGCACCATCGCGTTGCCAGGCTCCTCGCCAAATGCAGGAGAGTTCGAGCAATGCACCAGCCCGCCTGTGCGATTGCACGAGAGCCTTGGCCCCTGAGGCACTGGGCGCGCCGCGCTCGGTATGCGTGCAATGTTCTCTTTAGCGAAACCCGGCAGGGATGCGAAAACTCCCGCAGGAACTCTACTGCCATTCGTGTTTGTCGCGCGCATGTGCCTGAATTAGCGGCGATCTCAGTTTTCGTCTATTGGCAGAACTGCCAGTAAAGTGGAAAATTGTTTGCGGTGGTTGCACGTGGGCGAGCGGAGGCCATCATGGCCCGAATGGCAGAGAGTCACAATGGATCGGGTAGGGATGCGGTGATCGTCAAAGGACGAAGCGTGCTGATCCAACAGACCTGCGTCATCGGACGAGGAGTGGACAGTGACGTGGCACTCAATGACCCCGAGGTGTCCCGCCGCCACGCGATGATCGTGCAGCAGGGTGATCAATGTTGGATCAACGACATGGGGAGCCGCAATGGCGTGCGCATCAATGGAAAGCGCCTTACCCACGCACGCCCACTTCAAGACGGTGACAGGATCCAAATCGGAGGTCAGCATCTCGAGTTCCGCGCCGCGCCGACGGTTTCCCGCCCCGTATCCGGTGTGCGCGGTCCGATGACAAAACTTGCCGTCGAAGCCAACGGGAGTGTCTTCCCCGGTTCGATCTCATGCGAGATGATCACCGTCGGTCCGACTGGTGAAATCGTCGAAGGCGAAAAAGCGGCACGCTGGGCCTTCGAATCGGATCTCGTGCGGCCATTCGCGTCAAAGCACTCCTTTCTCCCCGTCGCGGTCCGTGCTTGGCTCGACAAACAGATTGCCCTCGACGCCGCACAAGGCACGCCGTTGGAGTTGCAAAAAGCAGACCGCCGCGTGGTGGTCACGCTATGCCGGTCCGAGGCGGGCCTTCATCACCTTCTCGTGCGGGAGGATTCTCCCGAGGCGGCGGCAGAGCGTCTGCAGGCGCTGGGCCTGAGCCAGCGCGAGGCTGAAGTCATGCGCTGGGTCTGCGAGGGGAAGAAGAATTCCGACATCGCCACGCGGCTCGACGTCACCATCCACACCGTGAACCGTCACATGGAGCACATCTTCAAGAAGCTCAGCGTGGACAACCGCCAGAAGGCGATCGTGGCCGTGATCGAGCGGCTCGGCGCAGACTGAAACGTACTACAGCACGATGGCCTCCACGCCGGGGTGCTTTCGGCACAGCGCCTCGACGGCAGTCGTATCCATCACCATAAACGCCGTGGACAGCGCGTCAGAGAGCGCAGCCGTCGGCGCCGAAACGTGGGCACGGGAATCACGAATCTGCACAGGGCGAAAACTTCGCGGGTCCATGATGTGTGCGCCGCGGACCGCGAAGCCGCTGCTGCTGATCGCACGATCCCGCAGCCGCACGATCTTTTCCTGGTCGCCGCCCAGCGTCACGATCCAACCCGGATCCCCCGGCGGCGCGCCCATGCCGAGGATGGTGCTGTCGCCCGCGTTCAGCAGCGCATTCGTGATGCTCCAATCATTGAGCACCTCGCAGCATTGGTCGATCGCGTATCCCTTCCCCACCGCGCCGAGATCAAAGACGAGCGGGCCGGCGCTGACTGACACGCGCAGCCCTTCGGGATTGAGATCGAAGAGATGGCTTCCCACATGCTCCCGCGCCCACGCGAGGTCCTCCTCATCCGGCTGGCGTGGCGAGCCGTCCTCGTTTCGCCAGAGTTTCATCAGCGGGCCGATCGTGATATCGAATGCGCCGCCTGTCTCAGCATGCACAGCCTTCGACAGCGACAGGCAGTCCCATGCCGCGAGGCCCACCGCAGCGGATTCGCCCGCCTGGAGCTGGCTGATCCGGCAAATGTCGCTCGTCGCACGGAACCGGCTCAGTTCTTCTTCTAGCCGGTCAATTTCAGCGAACACCGCGTCCGCCGCGCTCCTCGCATATCCTTCCTCGATGTCCGCCTGCGCGATGGTCACCTCGAAGACAGTCGCCATTGCCTCGTGCCGAAAGCGGAAGTGCCCACTCATTGCACCGCTGGCTTGAAGACGTACTTTTCGCGGAACTGCTCCCAGAGCGAGCGCTCGACAAAAAGCACCAGCATGACGCCTGGGCGCAATCCATAGAGGTCCGCAGATTCATAGTCCCTGCCGGCAGTCCGCAACTCCACCTCCACCCGCTTGTCTGAGTCAGCGATGATCACCGGAGCATCCAGCCTGTCCGGCGTCGCTTGCTGGTAGCCCACGCCACTCATTGCGCGCAAATACCATGGCAGCGGCCAGCCGGAATCACGATCAATCACCTGCACCGAGAATCCATCGGGGCGCGTCACCGCCAGTTGCTCCACCCTCCGCACCAGCCCGATGATGTTCGTCGAAGTATGGGAGTAAACGTATGGGTTCCGCGGATCCGTGCGGTACTCGTGCGTGGCCAGTCCCGTCTGGATGCACAGGTGCCACACCCCGCAGGCCAGCAAGACAAAGACGACGAAACGCGCAGCCCGGCTTTCCAGCCAATGCCACAGCGCCGCACCGCCCACGCCGGCCAGCAGAGTCAGCGAGTATTGCGCGCCGAGAATGCACCACGGCGTCTTGTAGCGCAGCAGCGAGTAAACCGTAAACAGCGCCAGCGTGTAGATGCTCAGAAAAACGAGAAACGCCTGCCGCGCGTTGCTGCGGTGCGCGCCGAGGAAAGCGTTCAGCATTCCCACCACGCCGAGCCCGCCGATCAACGCCTCAGACCACACCACCCCATCGCGACGCCAGAAGATCAGGGTCAGGTAGTAGTGCCACGGCTTCTCATGGCCCGCCCCGCCCGCGCGGCCGAAATAGTGGCCGTACGTCGTCACACTGTCGCGCACTGCGGCCCAGTTTTTGAAGCCGGACGAAAACAAAGCCACCGAGACGATCACAGCCGGCACCAGCACCCATAGCCATGCGTGCTTCAAGCCGCGCTTCGGGGATGACAAGGTCAGCCGGTTCGACGCCCGCGCGCCAAAACCGCCGCACACCACCTTCACCGCCACCCAGCCACACGCCGCTGCCCCGAGGTTCAGCACAAAAGTTTCCTTCGTCGCGTGCGCAAATCCAAGCGCTATTCCCGCCGCCACCAGCCAGCGCGCTCCTTTCGATTGAGTGTGGCGCCAGCAGCAGAAAAGAAACACCGCCGTCCACCACACCAGCGGTACCTCCATGATGAAGTACCGGCTGTAAAACACCATCATCGGAGAAACCGCCATCAGCAGCATCGCCAGACCTGTGCCCAGTCTGCCAAGACCGTCGCCAGCCAGCAGCGTCAGCAGCACGAGGCTCATCCCGCATAGCGCCACCACACGCCGCAGCTTCGCGTCCGTCAGCTCATCGGGATGCGACCACCGCGCCACCCATCCGTAGGCGCGCGTCAGATTGTGCAGGCCCGGCCCGTGGTAGTCCTTGTTGTCATAATCGAACACCCCCGACTTCCAAAAATCGACGTACTTCGTCGCCAGGATCGCCTCGTCCGTGTGCATCGGGCGGCTGTCGAGGAAAGGAAAACGAAAATCCACCGCCAGCGCCAGAGCGAGGAGCACGAGGAGGCCAAAGGATTTCCAGGAGATGTTCGGTTCCTTCGTGGCCATGATGCGATTGAAAAGCGGGCTCCTCGTTTAGAACAGCCGCGCGGCGTTTTCAACCGGTGGTTTCTTTTCCATCACTCCGCGCGCAAAACATCTCCCACAGTCAATGAACGCGCGCCGTGAAACCACGGTCTGAATCCGCATCACCATGACTCCAAAAAACACACTGACACCACGCGAGAAGGAAGTGCATACGCTGTTTGCCCGGGGAAAAAGCCCGGACTCCATCGCCATACGGCTGAACATCCGGGTTTCAAAAGTACTCCAGATGCTCTCGGTGGCCCCAAAGGCCTGAGCCTCGCGCCCCCACCTCTTAAAGTCAGAACCCGAATCCTGCCAAGCCCCAGCACCATGAACGTGCTCGCCCTCTTTTTCGGAATCGCCTGCTACATCTCCTTCATCGGCATGGCGTTCGCGCACGGTCGGTCGCTGACAGGTCAAAAACTGAAGCACGCCCGCTGAGCTGCACGGCTTTTGCTAAACGCCGAAGGAACTCAACGCCTCCCGCAGGATCTCCGCAGGCGTCTGATCGATGGAGATGCGGATCGCTTTCTTCGGCTCCTCGAGAATGGCAAACTGGCTGTCGATCAGGCTCGGCGGCATGTAGTGCCCTTTCCGCCCCGCCATGCGGTCGGTGATCAGTTCCCGGCTCCCTGCAAGATGGACGAAGAGAAGCTCGTCTGCGCCGTCCGTCTCACGCAGTGCCTCACGGTAAGCGTGCTTCAACGCTGAGCACGCGATGACGTAACACGGTGTGCGTCCGCGCATCTCAAGAATCCGCGCACGCAACGCTGCGAACCATGGCCAACGGTCTTCATCGGTGAGCGGCGTGCCTGCCGACATCTTAGCCACGTTCTCCTTCGGATGAAAATGATCCGCGTCCTCGAACACACCGCCCACCGCGTCCGCAAACATTTGCCCGATCAGGCTTTTCCCGCAGCCGCACACACCCATGAAGATGATCGTGGGAGGCAGCGCGCATGAGGCAGGGAGCATGGAGTCAGCGTTCTTCATCGTCGTTCGTCTGTAGCGTCCGCGCTCCATTCGTCATTCGTCATTCGTCATTCGTCATTCGTCATTCGCGACTTCACCCACCCACCATGCCGAGGAAAATTTCCTCCAGCCTCTTGCCCCCGCCCTCGTGGCGCTCGCGCAGCTCCGCCATCGTGCCGAGTGCGATTATTTTCCCCTGGTGCAGGATGGCAATGCGGTCTGCCAGCTCCTCGGCGATGTTCAGTAAATGCGTGCTCATGAGCACCGTCATGCCCGCCAGACTGCGCGCCTTCATCTCTTTCTTCACGTTGCGAGCATGGATCGGATCCAGCCCCACCATCGGCTCATCGATCACAAAAACGCGCGGATCGTGCAGCAGCGCCGAGGCAATGGCCAGACGCTGCCGTGTGCCGTGGCTGAGATTCTCGATCCTCTGATGGCAGTGCTCATCGAGCGAAAACTTGGCAAACAAATCGCGCGTGCCAGCGGCGGCGCGATCAAGTTCCATCTCGTACAAATCGCCGATGAAACGCATGAACTCCGGCGGCGTGAGCTTCTCATAAAACGCGGCCACGTCCGGCACATAGCCGAGCAGCGACTTCGCGAGGAGAGGCGTACGCTGGATGTCATGCCCGCAGATGCAGACGCGACCCGCCGTGGGCTTCATGAGTCCCGTCAGCAGTTTGATGGCCGTCGTCTTGCCCGCGCCATTCGGACCGAGGAAGGCAAAGAACTCACCTTGAGGAATCGACAGGCTCACTTCGTCCAGGGCGAGAAGATCGCCGTACCGCATGGTGAGTCCCTCAATGTCGATCATGTTGCGTGCGGGAAAAAAATTTCAGTCCGCGATGCTGATGCCGAGCCCGTGAATGGTCGGCTCCAAAAGGTGATAGCCCTGCGGCAGGTCGATGCGCGCGAGTTCTCCCGCCTCGGTGAACAGCACCTTGATCTCGTAAAGCCCCATGAATTGCATTTGGAGGATGTAGCATTTGCGCCGCTTGCCCGCCAGCATCATCGCGCCTTCGCGCGCTTTCACCTGCGCCATGCTGTATAGCACGGCACCGCCAGTGAGCGATGAACCCATCCAGCCGCCGAGCGGAAAGGTGCCGCCCTTGAGAAGCGAGCCAGCTTTTTCGTCATCCATGATGAGCTTGCCGCCCTGCCTCACCTCAAACGAAGGCGAGGTCTGCCCCTCGCTCCACCCGACGGTGGCCATCACAGCCTGCGCCGTGCCCTCCGGCCCCGCACCCGGACGCCAGCCAGTCTGGAAGAGCATGCTCTTCCATCGCTCCCCCGTGGCCAAGTCGCCCGTGAAACGCCAGGTGAGATCGAGATCGGGCGCGCCAAACGCGCGCCCTTCGATCTGGCCTGAAGCCTGCACCTCATACAGTTCGGAGCGGCCTGTGGACGTCGGCTGGCCGCGCACCAGAAACGTCGAGTGACCCAGCTTTTCCTCCGCCCGGTACAGCAGCATCGTCGTCGCGGATTCGCGATGCGACAGGAAGAGATCGAAGACAAACTGCGGGGGCACCTCTGCGAAACGCGACTCCTCCGGGTAATAGGTGTCCCGGATCAGCAGCCCGGTCATCACCGCCCAAAAGAGAATCCCCGCCGCGCTGATGATCCGCCAAAACATGTGCGGCCATTCTTGCCGCTGGCATTCGATCCGTCAATCTGCCCGCTTACCGCTTGCAACTTCAGACGGGTTTGCGAGTCTGCGCGCGCGTTGGCGCCTGTAGCTCAATGGTTAGAGCAGGGGACTCATAATCCCTTGGTTGCGGGTTCGAGTCCCACCGGGCGCACCAGTTTTTGGTCAATGGCAAGACTTCGAACTCTGTGAGGCGGCATTTTCTCACCGCCCATCCTCTCCCCGGCGCGGCTTTTCACCCGGTCGTTCTTCCGCGCGCCGCCCTCCCCGGCCAGCCATCCTATCGCGCGTTGGCTGAGCTGCGTGCCGCTCTGTAAGTGGAGCTTCTCCTTGATCCGCTGCCGGTGCGTCTCCACGGTTTTCACACTGACTCCGAGCTCCTTTGAGATCGCCGAGCCGCACATGCCGGCGCCGACGAGGCGAAACACCTGCAGCTCGCGGTCCGACAGCGTTGACACATCAGCGTGGCGGTGCGACGCCATCGCCCCGCACGAAAGCTCACCGAGCAGCCCGTCTGCGATGCGCCTGCTCACATAGCGCGTGCCCTGCCGCACCGCGCTCACGGCGGCCAGCACTTCCAGCGTGTCGTCAGCCTTTGCCACGAACGCTTTCGCGCCGGCACGGAAGGCGCGCTGCACCGTCATCACATCATGCAGGTCCGTCACCACCAGCACATCCGTCTTCGGCGCCGCGCGGTGCAGCTCCTTGATGAGCACGACGCCGTCTCCGCGCGGCAGCACCAGATCCAGCACCACGAGCTCGGGACGGTGCGTGACGCAAAGCTCCAGCGCGTGCGCCGTCTCCGCAGTTTCCCCCACGACGCCAAAACCCGCGTCCACTTTCAAAAGGTAGATGAGACCCAGACGGGTCAAAGGCTCCCCGCTCACCACCACGACATTCCAGCTTTTCATGTTCGGAACTCCTCGTTGCTGCGTTGCGCTCGGATATACCAAGCGGGCGGACATAACGCAATGCGCGATACGGTTTTCTTACTCAGCCAGACACGCTGCTTTTTCGCGCAAACTCAGGGTTAGCTCCATGACACCAGACTCATCCCGCGCCCCGGACCTTGCAATACGTTCGAGCAACTGGCCAAAAAAGGCGGTGCTGGCGTGTCAGGTGATTCCCCCCCGAAAACTCATCCACCCGCCTGACAGACAGATTCAGCGGGATCTGCTTTGATTTAATTTCACCGCTCAACTGCTAGCAACCGCTCCCACCGCCATGCTTCAAAGTCTCGACACCCTCATTGCCTTTGCGCTGATCATGACCGTGGTGAGCCTGCTGATCACCATCGTGGTCCAAATGATCTCCGCAGCCTTCAACATGCGCGGCACGCATCTGGCCGACGCGCTCGCACTGACGCTGGACACCGTCGCGCCGGGCTCGCGCGCAACCGTGGGCGAGGCTGCTAAAAAATTAGCGGAACATCTTCTGACCCTTCCTCAATTGAGCGACCACAAGGGCGGCCGCGTCGCCACTGCGGTGCGTGCAAACGAGGTGTTCGCCACGCTCATCGAAATGTCAAAGGCGGGGTCTGGGGCGGAGTCGTCGTTACAGCTCCAGGCGCGCAAGGTGCTCGCCACCGTCGGCGTGCCGCAGGCCGCGCTTGATGTCGTGCATGAGAGCGACGCGACTTTTGCGCAGGCGAAACAGATCCTTGAGGCGGATTTAAAGGTGCCGAGGGAGTGGGTGCAAAAGTTAGTCGAAGCCCGCTGCACTTTTGTGGGGTCGGCCAATGACCTGCTGAACGCGAGTGTCAGCGTGAGCGACGAGGCGTGGAAGCGTTTTGAATTTTGGTTCGAGTCCACTCAGGACCGCGCGCAGCAATGGTTCACCACGCAGACCCGCAGATGGACCATCGGATTTGCCTTTGCAGCCGCGCTGGTGCTGCAATTGGACACGGTGGAGATCTTCCACCAAGTCTCCACCGACCGGACCTTGCGCGACAAGCTCGTGGGCAGCGTGGCCGCATTCACCGCAGCTGCCGACAGCACCCTGGCCGATCAACCCGGAGTACTAAAGGCCACATGGGCTGCGTGGAAGCTGCGGCTCAAGCTGGTCGGAACTGCGAAGCCGGATCCTCTTTCCTTCCCGGTGAAGGCAGACACGCTTGCGTCCGCTGAGACCGTAGAAGTCACGGACACCGACACGCGATCAAGCGTTCTGGTCAAAGTCCACGACGTGGTCATCAAGGAAGCAAATGCTGCCGCGCTGGAGCAAGACTTCAGCAAGCTGCTACAGGAAACGGCGGACAAGGAAGTCACGGCACGCGCGCAGGATTTCACGAAGCTGCGCAAGGATCTCGAGGCAACGGGGTTCGAGCTGATGGCGAAAGGCGGATGGCGCTGGCCGAAGGAGGCGTGCTGCGGATTCGGCAATCATCTGCTAGGCATGTTGATGACCGCCGGGCTGCTCTCGCTCGGCGCGCCATTTTGGTTCAACACCTTGAAGAGCCTCACCAATCTGCGCTCGGTGCTCGCCAAGGACATCACCGCCGAGCAGGAAACAAAACCCGACGCTGCCGGAAAAAAATCTCAGAAGCCGCCAACCGGGAACGCGCCGCCGCCGGCACCGC
>JANOBO010000181.1:0-13680 GCA_031411695.1 Verrucomicrobiaceae bacterium | reverse complement strand
GACGAGGCGAAGACGCGCGCGTCGCTGATGAACTTTGCCATTTACAGTGAGAACCCGGCAGATCTCGCGCGGAACAACAAGCTGCTGGAGAAGATCACGTCCGAGGTGGCGTGCCGGGCGTTGCTAATCCTCTGCCAGCCCGATGGAGGGGAGCCGAAGGCGCGGGCGTGGATCAACGCGCTGTGCAGGCCTTATCAGGGAAAGCAGA
Organism: Verrucomicrobiaceae bacterium; assembly: GCA_031411695.1. Classification (GTDB taxonomy): domain Bacteria; phylum Verrucomicrobiota; class Verrucomicrobiia; order Verrucomicrobiales; family Verrucomicrobiaceae; genus JAIBCL01. The sequence continues at coordinate 13,472 of JANOBO010000181.1, read as the reverse complement.
TCGTTTGCAGCGAGCAGCTTTCGTTCTTCCTGGAGGGCGGCAATGCGGCGCAGGTGCAGAACATCGTCTTTGCGCATCTGGACTCCGATCTGCCGCTGGCGGTGTGGTGGCAGGGAGATCTGACGTCGAACTTCGAAGAACGCTTTTATTCGGCCATCGACCGGCTCTTCATCGACAGCGCGGAGTGGCACAACCCTGCGGCGGAGTTTGCGATGCTGGAGGATGCGCACGACAGCGACACGTCGGACTTCGAGGTGCATGACCTGAGCTGGACGCGCTCGCACTTTCTGCGCGCGGCGCTGGCGGGATGTTTCCAGGACGCCGTGGCCTTGGAGAAGCTGCCGCTTGTGGAGCAGATCGAGATCATGCACGCACCCGGTCAGCGTGTCGCCGCGCTGCTGTTGGCAGCATGGATCGCGGTACGTCTCCGGTACGATTTGGACGATGCCACGAAGGACATCCGTTTTGTGAAATCCACAGGCGGCACCGTTGCACTTACGCTGCACGAGGGCGTGCCTGGATGCAGCCTGCAACAGCTCGCGCTCATCGGCCCTGAACTTCGGGCCGAGGTGCGGCGCGATCCTGCGTCAGCCTTTGTTCACGTCTGTGCAAGCTGCGGCGAGCACGAGAACACGGAGCTGCTGCCCGCCGACGCCGAATGTGAGGCGGAGCTGATCTCAAGCCAGCTCAGCCGCGCGCATGGCACGAGCCTGTACATCGAGATGGTGCCGATGCTGCGCCAGATGCTGGAAAAGAATTGAGCAGGCTGGACGCAATGCCGTTAAGCAAATAGTCGGTCGAGGAGAAGTGGCAGAACCTGGCGGCGAACGACCGTCATTCCCCTCACCCCAGCCCTCTCCCGTGGGGAGGGGCTGGCTTTTCGTTCGCAGACACGTGCCAGAGTTTTCTGGTGAACGATTGCTTAACGGCATTGAGGCTAGACGGCCGTGTCGATCCGCGGAAACAGCGGCGTGCCTTGTCCGAGCTGGTGGGCGTGCGGCAGCAGGCCCCACCGCAGCTCGTCGAGCTTGAATCCATCTGGCAATGTGAAGCCGAGCTGATCACGAATCTTCCCGCACATCACGGGCATCACGGGATTGAGCAAAATGGTGGCGTGAAGAATCGCCTCGGCGAGGTGGTGCAGCACGGCGTCCAGACGCGCGGCTTGTGCGTCATCCTTCGCCAGTTTAAACGGCTGCGTGAGTTCGATGAAGCCATTGGCCGCGGTGACGATCTTCCAGGCCTCCTCGATGCCCTCGTGCATCGCCCATGATTCCATCTTGCCAGGATAGGCGGCCTCAGCGTCGGCCACGGTGCGGCGCAGGGATGCGCACATCTCATCGTCAAAGGATCCGATCGTCACCACGCCGGCGCGGTAGTTGTTCGCCATCTTCAAGGTGCGGTTCAAGAGATTGCCGAGCCCACCGCCGAGCTCCTTGTTGTAGGCCATGAGCAGGCGCTCGTCGCTGAAGTCGGCGTCGTAGCCGGTGGCGATGTCCTTCATCAAGTAGAAGCGCAGGCCGTCGGGGGTGAACGTGTCGGCGAGGGCGACGGGGTCGATGACGTTGCCCACGCTCTTGCTGATCTTGCCGCCGCGCAGATTCCACCAGCCGTGGACGACGAGGCGCGGCATCTCCGCATCGCTGAAGCGCATGGCGTGCAGCATTGTCGGCCAATTGATGGCGTGAGGCGGGCTGAGGATGTCCTTGCCGATCACGTGCGCGTCTGCGGGCCAGAGGGTCTTGAAGTCGGGAAGGCCCGTGTTGCCGCATTCGTCGGCGAGGTAGCCGGCAAAGGTCACGTAGTTCACCAGCGCGTCGAACCAGACGTAGTTCACGAAGTCAGGATCGAACGGCAGCGGGATTCCCCAGGTGAGGCGCTCTTTCGGCCGTGAGATGCACAGGTCGATCGCGCCTCCGCCTTCGAGCGCGTTGATCACATCATTCGCGCGGAATTCCGGGAAGATGAAATCGGGATGGCTGCGAATGTGGCCTTTGAGCCACTCGACGTGCTCGCTGAGCTTGAAGTACCAGTTAGCTTCCTCGAGCTCGACCACCTCGCCCCACTCCTCGCCAAAGGTGCCGTCATCGCGGCGCTCCTTGTCGGTGAGGAATTGTTCCTGGCGGACAGAGTAGTGGCCTTTGCGCGAGGCTTTGTAGAGCTGCCCGGCATCGTGCAGCCGTGTGAGGATGGCCTGCACCACGCGCTTGTGCGGCTCTGCGGTGGTGCGCGCAAAGGCGTCATAATCCACGCCCAGCTTCTCCCATAAGGCTGTGAAATGCGCGGTGATCTCATCCACAAACGCCTGCGGCTCCACGCCGGCCTCCGCCGCTTTTTTCTGCACCTTCTGCCCGTGCTGATCGACGCCGGTGAGAAAGAAAACCTCGCGACCTTTGAGCCGCTGAAAGCGCGCCATCACATCGGCGAGCACCTTCTCATACGCATGGCCGATGTGCGGCGCTGCGTTGGTGTAGTCGATGGCAGTGGTGATGTAGTAGGGCTTCATGTTCGATGGAGACATCTCAGTTCTAAAATGATGCGAGACCCGCGGGGAGGGACCGCGATGAGTCCGGCGCGAGCTAAGGAGAGCCGGCGTCCTTGGCCACCTTGCCGCCCAGCGACAGAATCCGCGCCTTGCCCTTCGCATCCTCCGCCTCGGCGATTTGCTTGTTGCTGACGTACATCTGCGAGAGCGCGGTCCACGCGAGCAGATCATTTGGCTTCAATGTGGTGGCCATGAGCCCGGCGCCGATGGCCTCCTTGATATTGCCGGTCTTCAGCAGCGCCATGCCGAGCGCATGCCAGCCATCGAAGAAGGCGGGATCGAGCTCGACGCACTTCCGATACAACGGGATGGCCTCGGCGATGTCACCCGTGGCGAGGAAGCCGTTGGCGTCGTCGAACAGCGCTTCGAGATGGGAAGCGTCGTCGCTCATGGCTTCACGGGTGGTGGCACATGTGCCTGGATCTAGGCTGCGGCGCTGAAGTGGACTTTGAGCTTCGACTCGTCACGCTTCTTCTCAAACCACGCCTTGAAGACCTCGAACTGCTCGCGGAACACGATGCTCTCCTGCAGGTTTTGCTTCAGCGTGGCGGAGTCCTCCCTCTTGCGCAGCTCCTTTGCGTTCACATATACGAGCACCGCGCCGCTGGTCGTATCCACGGGCGTGGAGATCTCGCCAGCGGGCAGCTTCACTGCCGCCGCGGTGATCCCACCTGCGAGCGTCGCGTCAGGCGACGGGGCGCTCGGCGAGTATTCCGGCAGATCCACGAGCACCAGCTTTTTCTCCTTCACGAGATCGGGGAGTTTTTTCCCGGCCTTGAGCCCGGCCTGGAGCGCCTCTCGCGCGTCGTTCGCGGCCTTGAGCATCGCCTCCTGCGCCTTCTGTGCGGTGAGGGTTTCCTTGATCGTGGCGGTGACTTCCTTCAGCTCCTGCTGCTTCGGCACATCGCGCTTCAGCACAGAAAAGATGTAATAGCCTTTGGTCCCCTTCACAGGATCGCTGATCGGGCGGGACGCGGCGTCGTGATTGAAAACTGCGGCGACGAGATCGGTCTCGCCTTTCAGCGCGTCAGGGGGAGACTCCTGCGCAAAGGCGGCCGCCACTTCATACTTTGTCTTGAGGCCGGCGGCGATCATCTCGAGCTTCGCGCGCGGCTTGAGCGTGGCTTCGTTGAAGTCGTTCACCTTCTTGCCGTACTCCTTTTGCGCCTTCGCCCGCTTGTCAGCTTCGAGTTTGTCCAAGTCCTTCGGCTCCTCAAAGAACACATATGAAACGGCCCGCTTCTCCAGCGTCTGATACGTCTCCTTCTTCTCTTCGTAGTACTTCTTGATCTCCTCGTCGGTGACCGTTGCCGCCTTCTTGAAATCATCCAAGGCGAAGGTGATCGTGGAAGCCTTCACCGTCTGATATTGCCTTGCATAGGCCTTGCTAACGGCAAGTGGCGACGGGGCAAAATTTCCGGCCACCAGTGCGCGCAGCTTTTCCAGGCCCGCCTTGTCCTTCACGATCTCCAGCATGTCCGGCCCCCCGAAGCCCATGGAGCCGAGATTGTCCTCGAGCTGGCTGGCGCGCGATGCGTCGAACACTCCGTTGTTCTGAAGTGAGGGGAGCTTTTGCAACTCTGCCCTCGCCTCGGCATCTGAGATGGCGATGCCGTTGTTCGCCAGCTCCTTGCGCAGGACGAGCAGGTTGAAAACGAAATCGAGGGGCGCGTCGTCCTTCGTCTGGAACTTTCGTGACACCATCGTGAGCTGCTGCGGCAGATCGTACATGCCCATCATGTAGGCGAGGTTCATGTACCTTTGGTAGCGTCCCATCTCAGACCGGGAGTAGTCCTTCCCATAAATCGAGAAGGCAGTCTGAGTCGGATCATCCATGTGCCCGCCGCCGCCCTTCTTCCAGCCGCCCCAAACGGAGAAGCTGAGGATGATGACCGAAGTGAGGACGATGAGAAAGGCACCGCGGTGCCGGCGGAAAAATTCAAGCATGAGGTGGCTGGTAAAGTGGGGCGCTAAATAAGACCCGCAGGCCGATGCGGCAACCGGAAAGTGTCCTGCTGACGCTAGCGGTGAGCGACGTCATCGCGCGGAGACCGCCGCGCCGTTTAGGATCTTCTGCAAATTTGCGTCGGCCTTGACGCCTTTCTTCAATGCCTGCTCGTAGTTGCTCCGCGCCAGGTCCCACTTCGGCGGATCCCAGCTCACATAGAGCACGGCGAGATTAAAATGCGCATCGCCATAGGTGGGCTCGATGGCAAGGGCAGCCTTGAACTCGCGCTCCGCCCGCTCCATCAGGCCCATCTTGGTGGCGATGATGCCGAGGTAGTGATGGGCGCGCGCGTTTTGCGGACGCTTCGCGATGCTCCTCTCAAAGCTGGCCAACGCATCCTTTTGCCGATCCTGCTTGAAGTAGGTGATGCCGAGAGTGAAGTGGGCCGTCTCGTTTTCCGGCTCGAAGGTCAGGCACTTCTTCAGCGCGACCTCGGCGTCGGCATATTTTCCTGCACGCATCTTCGCGGCACCCAGGCCGATGAGGGCGGATGCGTTTTTTGGCTCGGCGCGCAGCACGTCCTCGTAGGCTGCGGCCGCCTCAGCGAGCTTCTCGTCCTGGAGCAATTGGTTGGCCTTTTCCATCAGGCCGACCGCCGATGACGGCGTGGTCTTCGTGCTCGTGCCCGCTGGTGTCGCAGACTTGTCGTTGCTGCTGGCCATCAGCGTGGCCTGGAATCCGGTGCCGCTCAGGGCCTCCTTGAGCTGCGGTTCTGTGAACAGCCTTTCCTCTTCCGCAGTGAGTGTGATGCGGGACGAGCCCAGCTCCTCGACCTGCTCCAGCAAATCCTTCGATGCGTTCTCCGTCTTCTTCAGCTCGGCGATGATGTTCGACTTCGCCTCCTGTCCCCGGGCCTGTGCGCGGAGCTGGCGGAGGATGATGCCGCGCAGCATCTGGTTTTCCGCCGCCACCTCGGGCGCCTCCGGTGTGCCGGCGCTCATCTTCGACTGCACGTCCTTCAACTGCGTCGTCAGCTCCGCCACCTGCGTTTGATACGCCGTGTTTTGCTGGCGCAGCGTGGTCAGCTCGCCTTGCACGCTGGTGAGCTGGCCTTTGAGCTGCGTGATCTCGGCGTCCTTCTTGGTGAGGTCGCCCTTCAATGTGTCGATCTGCGCGCGGGCGGTCGTGAGTTCTTTGCGCAGTTCCTCATTCTTCGCCAGCATGTCCTTGTTCGAGCCGCTGCCCATCGTGCGTTTGAGCAGGTCCAGCTCCGACTTCATGCCGAGGCTCTCAGCGGCTAGTTTGTCGCGCTCGCTGTTTGCGGTGTTGGCTTTTTGAACGGCCTCATCGCGCTGCTTCAACGTCTCGTCACGTTCAGCCTGTAGTTTGGCGAGCGATGCTGTCGAGTCCGCCAGCCGCTGCACTGTGTCTTTTGTGCTGCGTTCCACGTTGGCAAGCTTCTGCTGCGCCTGAAGAAGCTGCGCGGTCGTCTCCGCCTGATGTTGCTTCAGCGCCCTCAGTTCACCGGCGCTGGCGCGTCCGGCAGCGGCTTCCTTCTCCATCTGCGCCACAGCCTGCTCAAGCTGCGCGCCGCGCTGGGCCAGGGCGTTGGTCGTCTCCTTCGATGCCTTCAATTCTCCCGACGCCCATTCGTACCATTTTGTCCACTTCAGGAGGTCCGCTTCATATTGCTTGTTCTGCTGGTCGAGCTGTTCGATCCGCCCTCGGTACGCCTTTTCGTAGTTGGTTAAAAAGTCGCTGAGGCTCGGCAGGTCGCCGGTCGCGGACTGCGGCGCGTCGCCCACAGGGCCGACTGACAGCTTCGGCGCTGAGGCTGGCGCTTCATTTGGCGCAGGCGTTGGCACTGGCTGCGCGGCGGCCGGTGTGGCGATCTTGGTTTCCACGCGCGCGATCGCATCCTGTAGCTTCTGCCGCCGATAGGTGAGCATCTGCACTTCCCAGACCGGATAGTTCTTCGCGATACTGTCAAAAATCTCCTGCGCCTGACGGAACTTCGCGAGAGATGCTTGCAGATCCCCAGCCTGCTCGACGCGCTCCGCCTCACCCTTCAAAATGTAGCCACGAAAGTACTCATCAGCGGCGCCACCGGCGGCATTGTTTTGAGCAGGCAGGAAGCCGGCCGGCAGCAGGACTCCAAAAATGGTGAGGAGCACAATTCTGAGGAGGTTCATATGGGTGGACGGAAAGGGCGGCAATTCTAAGGCCTCGGTCCGGCTTTGTAAATGATGGCACAGGATCTTCCGACTTCCTGGGCGGCCGGCTGCGAACCTGCGGGTCACTTCAAATCGGGATCACTCATCCCATCCGCCCTGCGGTAGAGCTGGGTCGGGATCAGCGTCTGCGCTGGGAGTTCCTCTCCCTTCGAGTGCTTCACGATCGCACGCGCGATCTCGATGCCCATGCGGTCGGGGAATTGGATGGGATCGGCGTAGATCTTGCCTTCTTTGATGGCCTGTTTGCCTTCTGGCTGGCCATCGAAGCCGACGATCATCACGGCATCAGCCCGGCCGGCTTTTTCCAATGCCGCCCGGGCTCCCAACGCGGAGGGATCATTGATCGCAAAAATGCCGCGCATGTCCGGGTGCGCCTGTAGCATGTCCTCGGCGGCCTTGAATCCCTTGTCCTTCGCTCCGCCGCCATCGAGTTCGCTGACGATCTCAATCTTCCCGGCTGCCGATTGATTGTGCGCGGTGATCGATTCCTTGAATCCCTTCACACGCAGGATGCACGACTCCACCTGCTTCAGATCCAGCACGCCTACCTTCCCGCCTTGCGCACCCAGCGCCTCGATCATCGCCAAGCCGGCCTCTTTTCCTCCGCCCAAATTGTCCGTCGCGATCTGCGTGGCGATCTTCACTCCCGGCTCGTTGCACGGGATATCCACCGTGAAAACGGGTATGCCAGCCGCGTTGGCTTCCTGAATGACGGGGACGATGGACTTTGAATCCGCAGGGCTGAGGACGATGGCCGCGCACTTCTTGACGATGAAATCCTTCACCTGATTGCTCTGGCGCGCCACATCGTTGTCGGCGCTCACCACGAGCGTCTCGTAGCCGTTTGCCGCGGCTTCTGCAGTCAGGCTGTCTCCGATGACTTTAAAAAAGGGATTTTGCAGCGTGAGCAACGATGCGCCGATCATCTTGCGGCCCTGAGGAGGGGGCGCGGCAGGCCGGTCGCATCCTGCGAGAAGAATCCAAGCGCAGGCCCCGGCGATGAAGGCGGATCGATGCGTGGGCATGGGCGCGGCGGGGATCGAGGATTCAACGGCACGCCAAGCTTCTGGCCATGCCTGGACTCGGTGCCACGAACACGACGGAGCCGCCACCCGCTTTCGGTTTTGACTTCGGCTTCGGCTTCTTTTCCGGCACGGATTCGTCCTGCAAAATTGTGTCGCCGGGCAGCGGCTCCACGCCCGGCTCGGCGGTGGGTGCCTTCTCCGTGTATGGCTGCTGCTTCTGATACGCCTTGAGCCGGTCCGTGAATTCCTGCTTCAACTTAGCGCGCTCTTTTTCATCCCGCTCCTTGTCCTCATCCAGCAGCGCGATCGTTTTTTTCTGCCAAAGCACCGCGCCCAAAAAATCTCCTGTGCGCGCCATCGCCGCCGCCAGGGTGTCGAGCATCTCGTGGCGCTGCTCTCCGGTCTGTTCTGCGATCAATCGCACGGCTGTCTTGGCGAGCGCTAACGAGGCATCGGCATCGTGGAAGGATTCGTCCGGGCAGGTGGACAGGAACCAAGCGAGGTCATTCGTCGCCCACGGGTCACCACTCCTGACGGCCCGGCGATACCACGCAGACGTGCGCCGGTAGTCCACCGGCACGCCGACGCCCATGTAGTACATGTTCGCCAGCCTTGTCATGGCGGGAGGGTAGTCAGCCTGCGCCGCACGCAGAAACCAAAGGGCTGCTTTGGAGGTGCTCTTCGGCACACCGTCACCGCGCTCGAGCTTTGAACCGTAGGCGCTCTGCGCGGGCGGGAAATCCTGGTTGGCGGCGTTGCGGAACCATTGCGCGGCCTCCTTTGCGTCCTTCTCCACGCCCTTGCCCGTCTCATAAAGAACTCCGAGGCTGAACTGCGCCAAGGCGAAACCATTGTTGGCGGCTTTCCGATACCACTCGAGCGCCAGCTTCATGTCCGCCTTCACGCCCATGCCTTCTTCATAGAGGGAGCCCATGGCATGCTGCGCGCGCAGGTGGTTTTGATCGGCGGCCTTGCGGATCAGCTCGATGCCTTGCTTCTCGTTCTTTTCCACGCCTTGGCCGGTGACGAGGCGCAGGCCGAGTTCAAACTGGGCGTCGGGATCTCCACGATCTGCCCACAGCCGCATGTCCTTTTCATCGAAGCGCGCCTGCTGTGCACTGACATGGGCGCAGGCGGTGAAAAAACAACAAGCCAGAACAAAATACAAAAGCAGAGTCCGTCGCATGGGGAAAATCTAGCCCGACTCTGAAATGCGCACAACAACTCATCCACGCGCGCCGACCCCGCGGCGAAGAAATCGGCCTTGAAGATGTCAAAGCGAGACTCGTTGTTCAACTACGCCCCTGCGGACTTCGCAGCGCACAGGGCGGTGGCCAGGAGGTAGGCGGGCGTGGGGATGATGAGTTCACGTTCATCGTCGGCGCATTCACCCCGCGCGCCGCGAGGCGGATGCACTCCCCCGGCAATTTTGAGCAAGCCTGCGATGCCCAAGCACTCCACGGCCTTGATTTCTCCAGGAATCAGCCGAAGCAGCGCACCTCAATTCCGCCTTCAAATGATATCGAACCCGCTCACACGCCGCAGCTTTCTCGGCACTGCCGTCGCAGCCGCCACCGGCTTCACGCTTCCCCACCGTGCTTCTGCCGCCGACAAGCCCAACTCCGTCTTCAACGGCGTGCGCATTGGCTGCATCACGTATAGCTACCGCAGCATGGCGAAGACCGCCGAGGAGACGCTCAAGGCTCTGCTCGATGACGGCCTCAGCGAGACCGAACTCATGGGCGGACCGATTCAGCTTTATGCTGGCATCGGCGGCGGAAAAGCCACCGACGCGGAGCGTGAGCAGCAACTCACGAAGTGCCGTGAGCTGAGGAAGATGTTCAACGACGCGGGCGTCAACATTCACATCCACAAGATGGGCTTCGGCCAGTCGGATGAGGAGATTGAGTTCAGCTTCCTCGTGGCCAAGGCGCTGGGCTGCACCGGCGTGACCACCGAGCGCAATGCCATCCTCGCCGCGCGCGTCGCGCCGTTTGCGGACAAGCACAAGATCTGGGTCGGCTTCCACAACCACACGAACAACCTGCCGGAGATGGACAAGTTCGACTCCATCCTGGACCTCGGCCAATACATCGGCTTCAACCTCGACATCGGCCACTACGTCGCCGGCACCAAGGGCAAATCACCGATCCCCGTGCTGGAGAAGTATCACGACCGCATCGTGAGCCTGCACCTTAAGGACCGCACCGCCGACGGCGGCAACGTGCCCTGGGGTCAAGGCCAGACACCGATCAAGGAAGTGCTGCAGTTGATGCGCAAAGAGAAGTGGACCTTCCCCGCCGAGGTCGAGCTGGAATACAAGATCCCCAAAGGCTCCACCGCCGTCGCCGAAGTGGCGAAGTGCGTCCAATATTGCAAAGAGGCGCTGGCGTGAGCGTTGCTCACTTCAGCAAGCCATGGCCTTCGGAGGTACTTGATGCAGAGCTGAGGGCAGCTCGAAGGACGGTTGTCGTTCTCACGCGCACCGAAATCATCTTCGGCGCTGACGTAGAAGAAACGGCAGCGATGAGACATACATAAAAGACATTGACCTTGTTGGCCAAACCGTCAGACTCGGCCAGCAATAATAGTGAGGCGAATTAGCCTTGGATTTAAATTTGACTAGCATCTCTATGAAAAGAAGGACTTTCCCCGTGCTTGCTCGGTTGTGTTTACTTTTTGCGACAACCGTCGCCCCACTTAAGGCAGGCACTTTGTTTCAAGATGCTTTTGAATCTGGGGCGCTATCGTCACCCTGGACGGCATCGACGACAGGGGATGGGCGAGTTCGGATAGTCCCGGATTTTGGTCCTCAGGAGGGTGTGCAGCATTTGGTGCTGGACGATGCTGTTACAGATGCCAACTCCTCAGTGGCGGAGGCTTCTTTGACCCTGAACCTGAGTTTCAAAAAGAATGTGGTGCTCAGTTTCCAAGCGAAAAGTTTGGGCAATGAGACACACGCGCCGCCTACTGGAACGAATTTCACCGGAACTCGCAACTTTGACGCTGTCACCATCAGCGTTGATGGCGGCACTACATGGCGTACGGTGGTCAATCTCTCGACCCTCGGCAGCAGTTGGCAGGCATTTAGTGTTAGTTTGGATAGCTCCGTATCTTCCCTTGGGGGAACATTCGGCCCAAATTTCAAGATTCGTTTCAGCGAGTTCGATAATGCTCCTGCACCTATCGATGGCATCGCGATCGATGTGGTGTCAGTTTCCGGTGACGAGGATCAGCGCGTGGCTTTGGAATTACCAACCCCACTGCTGGAGGGAACCGGCCCCCATACGGGGTATGCTCTCCTAGCGTTTCCACCGGCTTCTGATCTCACTGTAAATCTGGCCACTTCGCCCAGCGGACAGTTGGCAATGCCAGGGACCGTTACGGTGAGCGCGGGCCAGGCATGGGTTTCGTTTCCTTTTTCCGTGGTCAATGACAGCTTGGTCAATCTGACTCGAAGCATCACGGTAACGGGGAGTGCGGCTGGAGCTACCTCCGGCACTGCTTCGGTCAGCATCGTGGATGACGATGCTCCGGTGCTTACCCTTACGATGCCCTCAACCCTTACTGAGGGCGTGGGCGCGTCAAACAACGCTACCGTATCGGTGGACCGAGCACCAAGCGTGGCTATGACAGTCTCAATCAGCCAGTCACCCGCCGGAGAGTTGTCCATACCGTCAACTGTGACAATCCCCGCGAATCAGACGCAGATGCTTTTCACCACTACCGCTACGAATGACACAAAAATCGATGGTGACGTGCTGGTAACCGTGACGGCATCGGCAAGCGGTTCCACACCGGTCACGGCCACGACCACCGCTGTGGATAATGAGACACGGACGCTGAACCTCACACTGCCGGCGACTGTCTCTGAGGGAGGAACTGCCACCGGTACGGTTTCCATACCCGGCACACTGACTTCCGCTCTGTCCGTCCTGTTGGCCAGTGGCAATGAGACGGCCTTGACTCTCCCCGCCTCGGTGTCAATTCCCGCCGGGTCCACTTCGGCGACGTACACTCTCACGGCACCAGACAATGCTGCGATGGATGGCAGTAGGACGGTGACGATACTGGCGACTGCGCCGACTTTTACATCGTCCAATAAGACCACGGTGGTTAGAGACAATGAAGTGGCCTCCTACCGGTTCGCCACATTGGCGGACATCGTGAATATCGGATCGCCAGTGAACGCAACCGTGACGCCGCTCGACGTTGAGGGAAATGTGGTTACGGGCTTCGCTGGAACGGTCAATCTAAGCTTGAAACTCCCGGACGGCACAACGCTGGCCGTAACTCCGACGACTGCTACGCTTGCGAGTTCGACATGGACGGGGTCGATAACTCTGCCTGCGGTTGCATCGACGCCTCTACGCCTACGGGCAGACGATGCCAGTGGACGGAGTGGTGAGAGCAACGCCTTTGATACGATGAGGGTCATTTCGCTGACAACGGCGGACATGGTGTGGGATTCAAGCCGGAACAAATTGTACGCGAGCGTGCCGAGCAGCGCTGGTTCATTCGCCAACCAGCTCGTCATCATCGATCCGTTGACTGGGCAAATTACTCCTGGCCTCACGTTGGCGACCGACCCCAGGAAGATTGCGATCACATCAGACGCCCAGTTCCTTTATGTCGCTCTTCATGGAAATGGCTCGGTGAGCCGGATCACGCTTTCATCAATGACGGCGGGGCAGACATTCGCGGTCGGAACTTCGCCGTCCTACGGAACGCTCTATGTCGAAGATATGAGTACCGTCGCGAGCCAGCCCAACCTCCTCGTTGTATCGCAACAAAGGTTAAGTGTTTCCCCGCGCCACGATGGTGTGGCCGTGTACGATAACGGTGTGAAACGCGCCACTGAAACGCAGGATCACACAGGGAGCAACGTGATCGAACCGTCCTCCGACCCGACAATCTTTTTCGGCTACAACAACGAGACATCTGAGTTCGGGTTCAGAAAGCTGAAATTGGATGCAGGCGGGATGACTGAATTGCAGGTAAATGGCAGTTTGATGGCCGGCTACTCTTCGGATATGAGGTCCGACGGAAATCTTGTTTGCTCGAATGGCGGAGATGCCATCGACGGCGCGCAAATGCGGCGGCTTGGGTCCTTCGGTACGTCGGGACCGACATGTCCGGATCAGTCAAGCAACCGTGTATTTTTCGTCGAGCCGCAGAGCCAATACTCCAGTAGCTACGACAAGATCGCCGCCTTCGATCCCACCGCATTAACTGTGATCCGCCGGCTCACATCCAACACGGTCTTCACTTCGCCTGCTGGATTGATTCGGTGGGGGGCCAATGGTCTAGCATTCCGCACGGCGTCCTCGATCGTCATTTTGAACAGCAGCCAACTCGTGCCTTCGGCTTCGCCTGCTGACCTAGCTGTTTCCATTCAGGCCAACCCCAATCCGGCGTCGGTTTCGCAGGCTTTGACTTACACGGTCCAGGCAATGAACCAAGGGCCGAACTCAGCCGGTGGCACAATCTTGAACGCCGTTCTTTCAGACAGCCAGACGCTGCAAAATGCCACCGCTTCGCAAGGCACCGTCACTGTTTCGGGGAGCGTCATCAGCGCATCCGTCGGCACACTAGCTTCGGGAGCCTCTGCCACTCTGACCATCACCGTGCTGCCGCAGTCCGCCGGCAGTCTCACCTGTCAGGCAAGTGTCAACTCTTTGGCGATTGATCCGGTATTCGCCAACAACACCGCCACAAAG
>JANOBO010000180.1:0-1780 GCA_031411695.1 Verrucomicrobiaceae bacterium | reverse complement strand
GGCTTCGCCCAGGCGTGCGCGCTGGCAGGCGCGAGCAGCGTCAGCGCCGTGGATGCCAGCGAGTCCGCCATTGCGGTGGCCGGATCGAATGCGACAGCGGCCGGGACGAACATCCAGTTCATCACCGCAAACTGCTTCGATTTCCTCAAGGAGTCCGAGGCGCGCGGAGACACCCACGATCTCATCATTCTCGATCCGCCCTCGTTCACGAAGACCAAGCAGTCGGTGAACGATGCGCTGCGCGGCTACAAGGAGATCCATCTGCGCGCCATGAAGATGCTGCAGCCCGGCGGCATCTTCGCCACCTTCAGTTGCTCGCATCACATCAGCCTGCGGGAGTTTCACCAGATGATCGTGGATGCGGCAGTCGATGCAAAACGGACCCTGCGGCAGGTGGCCACATACAGCCAGCGGCCCGACCACCCCATCATCGCCAGCCTGCCCGAAACCGAGTACCTACGCGGCTACGCTTTCGAGGTCATGGCCTCGTGGTGAGCCATCACAGCGGGCCGAGTCGTGCGTGCCGTGGCACATGGGTCTCTATGGCATGACCCACGCCCCTTTGGATGCGGCCATCGGCACGCGGATCGCTCGTATCGAAGGCGTCGCTGTCTCCTGCTTTTAGGCAGGCTCCCAGCTATTGTCCCCCTTGAATTGACCGTTCACAACCGTCCCAAGTGCATCAATGTGCGGCTCCGAGCGATGCCAGCGGGCGCCTACGCTCAACTCCTGAATGGACCTTAAATCTGATTGGCTGGAGGCTGGCCACCGACTGAACGCACCACCTCATCCAGCAACGTCGCTTCCATTTCCACCAGATTCCCGCGCTCTGGGAAGCGGCCTTCGTTGACGTCAGCGATGTATTCTTGAAAGGCAGCGAGGCGTTCGGCTTGGAGCCGGCGGTGTTCGGCGGCGAAGTTGCGGTAGGCTTTGGCGTGGCGCGGGAGGCGCTCGTCGTAGTCACCGAGGATGTCGTCGGAGAAGAGGAACTGCGTGTCACAACCGGGGCCGGAGCCGAGGGACATGAGGATCATCTTCGTCTGCGAGGAAAGGAAGCGCGCGAGATTGTGCGGGACGATCTCTAGCTCGGCGGCGTAGGCTCCGGCGCTCTCGAGTTCCTTCATGCGGCGGTGCAGTTCCTTCGCCTCCTCGATGGTGCGGCCGATCGCGCGATAGCCGGTCCAGGTGACATGACGCGGGACCATGCCGAGATGGCCGACGACTGGGATCCGCTCGCGCGCCATCGCCTCAATGATGAAAGGGCTCGCGGAGCAATAGACGCTGCTGGCTCCGATCTCGAGCGCGCGGAAGGCGATGCGGATCGCCTCTTCCGGCGAGGCGAGACCGTGTGGCGTGGCGCAGGAGAGAAAACTCTTTGGCGCGGCGGCGACGAGCGCCGGCAGACGCGCCTGCGCCTCAGGGCTGTCGAAGCTGCAGCTCATGAGATCAATGCCAGCCTCCTCCGCTGCGGCGGCTTCTTCGGGCGACTTCACATGGATGTGCGTGAGGCAGCGTTTGCCCTTGAGCTGCTGGAGATCGAAGACGGTGTATTGTTTGCGCGGGCGAAGCATGGAGGCAGGATGAGAATGGGAGGGTAAGGACGGCTGTGCCTCGACGATGCGAGGACTGCGGTGAGGGTCATCCATCAGAGCGAAAGATGATTCGTCTGACAAGAACGAATGCGGGTGCCGGAGAAATCTGATTCGTTTGTCTCACCCCTCCTCGCAGCGTTGCCGAAGAATCATGCGAGCAATGGCGCCGATTCATTGTCTCGTTTGAA
>JANOBO010000179.1:0-7182 GCA_031411695.1 Verrucomicrobiaceae bacterium | reverse complement strand
GGTCCGTCCGCCCAGCCGGTGGGCTTTGAGGGCGGGTTTGTATTGGCGGTGCTGAACTTTGCCAGCTCCGTCGAAGGATACCCGCCCGTCATCGGAGCGTCCGTGTCCGCGAAGCCGGTGCTCATGTCCCGCAACAAGCTGATGGGAGCGCCTGAGAAGGCGCGGAACTGCCGGAGTATCCCGGCAAAATGCACCAGCGGCTCCTTTACCTTGCCGGATGAAATGGAGCTGTCGCTCAACTGCGTGGAGCGCGCCTCGTAGTCGAGCAGGATAGCCTTGACGACAGGTCCGAGCAGGCCGTTGCCATCGCGGTAAGCCTTCTGCACGCGATAAATGTACCCCGCGCTTGGGTTCGAGGTCACCAGCCTCTGGATCAGCCAGCGTGAGATATTGACCGGAGTGTTCGTGTGTCCGGGGCTGCCTTGCGTGCCGGCTCCATACACGCCAGCCGACGCCACGCCTGCGAGACTGTCATGTGCTTTGCTCACTTCCTCGGCCGCCTTGGCATGAGTGGACGTGTCCGTCTGACCGGTCACATCGAAGGAGGGGATGATCAGCTCCCCGTGCTTGCCCGCGAGCAGCGTTTTGGGATTGAAGTCATGGTAAACGGTCGGCGAAATGCGGCCGATGACCTTCATCTGATAATTCCACGGCGCCTGCCAATAGAGGTGCCCGTCGTCCCGCCCGAACCATGTGTTGTTCGCGGAACCGTTGAAATAGACTGCTGGCGAGATGCGCTGCGTCGTCGTGGACACCGCGCCGTATTGCCCTTGGATCTGTGTGGTTGCATTTCCATGCCGCGCGCCATGGGAGAAGCCGGTGAACACACGAGCCAGCTCGGTGATGTCATTGTTGTCGTACGTCGATATTGGCAGGCCTTCGCTGCTGAGCTGCAGGGAGCCGTCCGGATGCCGCAGCACCAGGCCGATGGAGAAGAGCTGCATGATCTCACGCGCATAGTTTTCATCCGGGCTGACGATGAGCCCGCCGCCCGCGTCATACGCCGCGCGGTTCGACACGCTGGTGAGGTACACGCCCATCATCGGGTTGAGGGACACGTTCTCGAGAAGGGTGCGGTATTTTCCGAAAGCATTGCTGGCCAGCATGTCCCAATAATTCGCCGCGCCGTAACCCCAGCGCAGAACCGTGGCGTCGCGCTCCGAGATCACCGTGATCTCATGCAGCGCCTGCGCCACGCGCTGGCGCAAATGATCCTTGCTCTGGAGGATCATCGTCCACCACTCACGGCGGCGGTTTGGCGAGTCCACAGGGTAATTGTTGCCGGGGTCGTTCGTGTTCGGGTTTGCCACGTTCGCAGTCGGCATCCCGTTCACATACGTCACTGGGATGGATCCGCCGTTGAGCTGAGGGTCGCTGGCATAGGTGATGGGCTTGTTGCCGCGCAGAGCAAACTCCTCCATGTCCGCCGCCATCATGAGCTGCCGCAGGCTGATCTGCGGTGCCTGCGCAAGGTCCATCTGCTTGTCCATCCAGTTCGACAGGCCGTTGACGTAGGTGCCTCCGCCTGAGATCGCCGCATCGACTTCGGCGCGGATCTCATTATAGAGAGCGGTCGTGCCACCAAAAGTCGCCTGCGACATAAAGCGCCAGATTTCGCGCTCGAGCGCGTCGCCAGTCGGCGTCTGCCAAAGCGCGCTGCCCAGCGTGGGAGAAAGCAGATCGTCGTTGTTCGGATCGAACAAGACAGAGCCGCTCGCCCTGTTGAAGTAGCCCCAGATCTCCTTGTCGGGGAAGTTCACCGTCGTCACCGCCAGATAGACTTTTCCGTCTTTTAGCGCATTCAGCATCGCTTGGTCGGTGATCTCCGTCTGTGCGGCACGGATGTTCCAGTTGGCTCCGCTCACTTGGCCCAGCGGGAGAGGCAGCACCTCGAGATCGGGCCCGACGCGGATGTAGCATGTGTTTTGGTCGGAGCTGAGATTGTTGAACACCACGCTGACGGTCGCCTTGTTGTTGTCGCCCTCCACCAGCGCGGTCGCATAGCCGCTGGCCGTCGAGGCCGCGCCCGCCTCGCGTCCGAGGAACGCCACATAGAGCGTGCGGTTCGCCGTGTCGGTCGGATTTGCATCATTGATCTTCACCGTCGTCGCCGGACCGGTGGTTCCAGGCGGTGCTCCCGTGAACGTAACGCAGACCTTCAATGCCTCGGGCACTTCCAGTGATGAATCCGCAACCGGCGCGACCTTTGCCACTTCATAGGGCGCAGTCGTGCCCTGATTGGACGGCACCAACACAGTGTCCGTCGCCACGCCCGCGTTGTTTTGGAAAACGTAGTCCAAAGGCGCCGCGCTCGACTGCGTCTGCGCGACCGCGCCAGGCTCGCCGACCAGCTTGATCGTCAGCGGCATCGTGCCGACTGAGCGTTGCACGCGCACCGTGGCTTTCGTGCCCTCCTTTTCAAACGCATCCGTCGCGCCGGGCGAGACCTGGATGGAGAACAAGGACTTCAATGTGGCTAGGTCGCTCGCCGCCCCGCCGGAAGCATTGGCCGGGCTCGTGCCGTTGGTCACATCGGTGCCCATCCTTCGCTCCGCCCAATCTGTGATTCCGTCATTGTCGCTGTCCGCATCTGACACTTCCAGCCGGTAGAACTTTCGCGTGCTGGGAGCCTTCGCCACGCTGATCGTTTGGCCCGGCGTATCGGCAGCCGGGATATATTGCGTCTGCCCGTTCACCGGCAGGACCTGCGTCACCACCGTGGTGAATGCACCGCCCGGCGAGTCATCACTCAGCACCCGGTACTTTTTTCCCGCCTCGGCTTCGAAGGTGAAAACCACGTTCGATGCAGAGAGAACTGTGTTTCCCACCCGATGGCAGTCTCCCCCCTTGCGCGGGTCCGTGCCAGCGATGCACTCGAGGAGGTTCGAGCAGCCATCCGAGTCCTCGTCGCCCGTCGCGCTCAATCCCCAGCCATTGAAGACAGCCTGCCAGACATCATCCAATTCATCTGGCCCTCCTGCGCCCGCAGCGGTTGAGTAGTCATCAACGATGGAGAATGCCGGTGAACTCCAGGCGAGAAGGAGAATGGCTGTCAGTTTGGAGACGATATGCGGACGCATGGTGGGGATGGGAATCAGCAGGTTGGTTTGGCGCTGAATTCCAATGAATTACACGGATGGTACTAAATTTTATGCCCCTAGGTCAAGCCCTATCCGAAAATGGTTGGGGTAGCATCGGGCCGGCCGGAAAGCCGACGCCAAACCAGTGCCGAACGGCCGCACGTCCTCGCCCCGCCGCCATCGGGATGCGATGACCCCTCACATGCCGCGCTCTATCGCCCGCGTCCCCACCAGCTTTTCTTCGCAGCGGGTGCTTGCGAAGGTGCGGCGGCGCGGCTTTCACCACCGCGAGAATCGCCAGACCGTTCGGAAGAACCGCCACGCCGCTGAGGCTGATGGCGGCCGCCACCGCCGCCAAATCTGCGGCGATCTCCATCGTCGGTTCTCAGCGGCGCGGTGGACGTGTAGTCGAAGCCCTCCGCCTTTTTCCGCACGATGCCGCGGCCGATAAAACGCTCGAGCGTCTTGAGCGGACCGTGGTCCTCCGGCGTGATGAAGCTGATCGCGTCCCCGATCGCCTGCGCGCGGCCGGTGCGGCCGATGCGGTGGACGTAGTCTTCGGAGTGCATGGGGAAGTCGTAGTTCACCACATGCGAGATGCCGTCCACGTCGATGCCGCGCGCGGCGATGTCGGTGGCCACGAGCACGCGCAACGCCCCGTCCTTGAACTCCTTCAACGCGCGCAGCCGCTGGTTCTGCGAGCGGTTCGCGTGCAGCGTGCCGCATTTGATGCCCTGCTGCTCCAGCCGCCGCGCCACACGGTCCGCGCCATGCTTGGTGCGGGTAAAGACGAGCACGCTGTCCATCGCGGGATCAGCGAGCAGGTGCGAGAGCAGGCCCGGCTTCAGATGCATGGGCACCTCATAGACCATCTGCGTCACCGTCTCAGCCGGGTTCGACCGCTTGCCGATCTGCACAGTCTTCGGATTGCGGAGAAACTCGCCGGTGAGCTGCTCGATCTCCTTCGAGAGCGTGGCGGAGAACAGCAGCGTCTGCCGCCGCTGCGGCAGTTGCTTCACGATGCGCCGGATGTCGGGAAGGAAGCCCATGTCGAGCATGCGGTCCGCCTCATCGAGCACGAGGTACTCGAGCGCGGAAAAGTTCGCGCAGCGCTGGTTCATCAGGTCCACCAGCCGGCCGGGGCAGGCGATGATGAGATTCGTCCCGGATCGCAGCGCCGCCATCTGCGGCTTCTCTCCCACGCCGCCGAAGACCGTGGCCACGCTCAGCCGGAGATGCTTTCCGTAGCCGCGCACATTCTCCTCGATCTGAAAAGCCAGCTCCCGCGTGGGGGCAATGACCAGCGCGCGCGTGCCTTGCTGCTGCACGCCGCCCATGGATGCCGCGAGTTTCGTCAGCATCGGCAGCGTGAATGCCGCCGTTTTCCCCGTCCCGGTCTGCGCGATGCCGATCAAATCGTGACCTGCGATGATCTGTGGAATGGCGGCGAGCTGGATCGGTGTCGGCTCGGTGTAACCTGCTTCTTTGACGGCTTGGAGAATCTTGGGATCGAGCCCGAGGGAACTGAATGGCATAAGCGGCCTACATGCAGCAGGACACGGCGGGATGCACGGGATATGTGGGGGCGATGAATG
This sequence comes from Verrucomicrobiaceae bacterium, assembly GCA_031411695.1. Classification (GTDB taxonomy): domain Bacteria; phylum Verrucomicrobiota; class Verrucomicrobiia; order Verrucomicrobiales; family Verrucomicrobiaceae; genus JAIBCL01. Next base: position 2,507 of record JANOBO010000179.1, on the reverse strand, counting down.
CCGGATGATGAATGCAGAATGACGAATGACAGACGGCGTCTCGATTGACTTGTCGTGCCGGATGTTTGAATCCTGCATCCTGCGCTCCTCATTCGTCATTGCGCCCTCATGCCCCGCATCGCCAACATCTCCTGCTATAAATTCACGCCTCTCTCGGAGCTCAAGGCGCTGCGTGAGCGCCTCGTCGCGCAATGCAAGTCATGGGGTTTGAAGGGCACCATTTTGCTGAGCACCGAGGGCGTCAATCTCTTCATCGCCGGCCCGCGCGCGGAGGTGGATCAGCTCGTCGATGAGCTGCGCAGCATCGATGGCCTCGCCGATGTCGCCCCGAAGTACAGCGAGAGCGAGGAGCAGCCGTTCACCCGGATGCTGGTGCGCATCAAGAAGGAGATCATCGCGTTCGGCGTCGAGGGCATCGATCCATCGCGGCGTACCTCGCCGAAACTCACGGCGCACGAATTGAAGCAGTGGCTCGACGAGGGCAGGCCCGTCACGCTGCTGGACACGCGCAACGACTACGAGGTGAAGCTCGGGACGTTCCGCGGCGCGCGCGTGCTGGGCATCGACCATTTCCGCGAGTTTCCCGAAGCCGTCCGCAAGATGCCTCCCGAGATGAAGAAGGCGCCCATCGTGATGTTCTGCACCGGCGGCATCCGCTGTGAGAAGGCCGGGCCCTTCATGGAGCGCGAGGGATTTGAAAACATCCACCAGCTCGACGGCGGCATCCTCAAGTACTTCGAAGAATGCGGCCAGGCGCACTACGACGGCGAGTGCTTCGTCTTCGATCAAAGAGTCGGCGTGGACCCGAGCCTGCGTGAGACAGACTCCGCACTCTGCTTCGCCTGCCAGACCCCGCTCGACGCCGGCGACCAGAGTGATCCGCGTTTTGTCCCGAACGTGTCGTGCCCGTATTGCTTCAAGACGAGCGACGAAATGATGCGCGACAACATCGCGGCGCGTCACGCTGCCATCCGCCGCGTGACCACGCCGCTGCCGGGCAGCGTGCCGTATGAAAACCGCCGTCCGCTCAACGTGCCCGCCAAGTTCGACGGTCACACGCTGATCGATTTCCTCTGCGCCATCTTCCCCCACATCGAGCGCGTAGAGTGGCTGCGCCGCTGCGAGCTTGGACGGTTCGTGAATGATTCGGGATCGGCCATCGCCGCAGAACACGTCGTCCACGCAGGCGAGCGCTGCATGCAGATCTTGCCCGGCACGACCGAGCCGGATGTGAACGCGGACATCCGCATCATGCATGAGGACGAGGCGCTGCTCGTCCTGCACAAGCCCGCGCCGCTGCCCACGCATCCGAGCGGCAGGTTCAATCGCAACACGCTGCAGCACATCCTCTGTGAGGTCTATGCGCCGCAGCGGCCCAAGTTCGCCCATCGCCTGGATGCAAACACCACCGGCCTCGTCGTCTGCGCGCGCACCCGGCACTTCGCCGCGCTTCTTCAGCAGCAGTTTATCAAAGGCGGGATCGAAAAGGTCTATCTCGCCCGCGTGCAGGAGCACCCCACCGAAGATGCCTTCGTCTGCGAAGCGCCGATCAGCGATGATCCCGGAAGCCTGGGATCTCACGCGATAGACGAGGAAGACGGCCAGGCATCCCTCACCGAGTTCACCGTGCTCGAGCGACACGACGACGGCACCGCGTTGCTCGAGGCACGTCCGATCACCGGCCGCACGAATCAGATCCGCGTCCATCTCTGGCACCTGGGCTTCCCTGTTTGCGGAGACGCGGCCTATCTGCCCGGCCAGCAGCTTGGCGACACGCAAACGCTCGCGATGGAGGCCTCACCACTCCAGCTCCACGCTTGGCGGCTCGCTTTTAATCATCCGATCACGAAGCAGCGGATGTCGTTTGAAACGGAGAGGCCGTCGTGGGCGGTCAACTGAGGCAAGGTCAATCCGTCCACTGACTTGAGGCGAAGTCTTTCTCCTGCGCTCGCATCCACCGATCCAGAAAGAAGGGCACGAAAGGCAGCAAGGATGCAACAAACACCAGCGTCGCGCGCAGTACGGGCCATCGCGCAGTAGTCATCACTTGGAGCAGCGCCCAGCAGAGCACCACGAAGAGCGCGCCGTGGATCATGCCCACCACGGACACTGCCATGGGCAACTTCCACACATACTTGAGCGGCATGGCGATGCCGAGCAGCACGAGATAGGACAGCGCCTCAAGCAGGGCCACTCGGCGGAGCAGCGTTACGGGATTCCTCATCAGCGCAAAATACAGCCGACTCATGGCGCTGGTGACTACTCCTTGAAATCCGTGTCCGGCGCGGCGAGATCGAGTTCCTTGATCCAAGCATTGCGGTAGCGGACGTCGTGACCCTCGCACTGAAGCTTCAGGCCCTGCGGCGTGTCGGTGATGCCTTTGCCGCCGGCGTTGCCACCGTCCACGCCTGAGTTCGGGCCGCCCCACACTTTTTGAATCTGCACATTGGTGTGGACCTTCTGGCCGTTGAAGAACATCGACACCATCGGCTGCTCCACCAGCTTGC
>JANOBO010000178.1:0-8621 GCA_031411695.1 Verrucomicrobiaceae bacterium | reverse complement strand
GCTCAACCAGCACGCCGTCGCCCTCGGCGTCACCCAGAATACCCCCGCCAAGACCCGCGCCGATCTCGACGCGCTCAGCGCGGCGGTGAACGGCCAAAGCGCCGCCGAAGGCGCGCAGCCCGCCGCCTACACGGCGCTGCGCACCGCCGAAAGCAACGGCAAGGGCTTCATCGCCGCATTCATCAAGGTCGCCTCCATCACCCTGGGCAATGCTTGGAGTGATGAGTGGCTGGCCACCGGCCTGCCGGACAACACCGTGGGCGTGCCCACCACGCAGGACAAGCGTTTCGCCGCCCTGCCCGGCATCAAAGCCTACCTCACGGCCAATCCGACCATGGAGGTCTCCACGCCCAAAGTCACCGTCACCGCCGCGGTGGCAGACGCGCTTTGCGCCGCCATCTCCAATGCCCGCCAAGGTGTGAACAACGCGCTGAACCTCACCAAGATCAAGGTCATGGCCAAGGACACCGCCGAGGCCGCCTTCCGCAAGCGCTACCGCGGCGTGATCAAGGAGCTGGAGGACATCCTCGAAGACGACGATCCAAAATGGTACGACTTCGGCCTCAGCCGCCCTGCCGACCCCGCCACTCCCGGGCAGCCCGCCATCGTCCACGCCACCGCGCTGGGCACCGCCCGCGCTCTTGTGCAGACCGACGGCGCGCGCCGCGCCAACTCGTACAACTACTACAAGAAGGTCATCGGCGTGGATGCCCAGCCCGTGAAGCTGCTCAACGACAAAGGCAAGCAGCAGACTTTCGGGAATCTCCCCGTCGGAGCCACCATCGAGTTCACCATCGCCGGTGTGAACGACGCCGGTGAAGGCCAGCCGAGTGAGCCTGTGAGCGTGGTGGTGATGTGAGGCAGCATCACTCAACGAGCGGGGGCTGCCCGTCCTCGCTCTTCAAATTTTCTGCACATCGCCTTGTTAATTCAATGAATATCTCCTTCCGCTGCTTCGCCGCCTTATTGTGTGCGGTTCCCTCGATCAACATGGCAATCGCCGCGCCCGGCGATCTAGAAATTGGGTTCAATCCTAATTTGAACAATGTCCCAACCATGGCATTGCAGCCTGATGGGAAGATCATTGTCGGCGGCGAATTCACCACTGTTGGGGGCGCATCGCGCAATTACATCGCGCGGCTAAATTCGGATGGCACAATGGACGTCGGATTCCTGCCCGACACGAACGGCTCTGTTGAGTGCATCGCCATTCAAAACGACGGGAAGATCGTAATCGGCGGTTATTTCACCAGTGTCAACGGTGTCACCCGAAATTATCTGGCGAGGCTGAATCCTAACGGCACACTTGATGTGGGCTTCAATCCCAATCCAAACGGCGCTGTCGTGTGCGCAGCACTCCAATCAGATGGGAAAATGATGGTTGCAGGCTTGTTTACTCGAATAGACGGAAGCGAAATGCTGCGGGTTGCCCGCCTTAACCCAAGTGGAACACACGATACCAGCTTCTGGTCAGGAGCGAATGCAATGGTCCGCAATATTGTCGTCCAACTTGACGGAAAGATCATCATGGCGGGCGATTTTACGCGGATTGGAAGCGGCGGCAGTTTTTTTAACAGCTCACGCATTGTGCGCCTGAACTCGGAGGGTCTGCTGGATTTAGGTTTTAACGTCGATGTAAATGATGGAGTTCTAACCACGACCGTGCAGCCCGATGGCAAAGTGATCATCGGCGGTTTCTTCACCACAGTGAACGGAGTGTCACGCAACCGCATGGCGCGCCTTGCTGCCGATGGCACCCTTGATCCAGCCTTCAATCCGAATGCAAATGTCTGGGTTTACAGCACAGTCTTGCAGGCCGATGGGAAAATCGTCATTGGCGGAGGTTTTAGCAGCATTGGCGGAGTGGCGCGTAACTACATTGCGCGGCTGAACGCGAACGGTTCATTGGACACGGATTTTGACCCAAATGCCGACGGCAGTATTATCAGTATCGGCGTGCAGGGGGATGGTAGGATTGTCATTGGTGGAGGATTCAGTACCGTCGGACTGACGGCACGAAATTGTATTGCACGGTTGGACAATGACATGGCTCCCCAGCAAATCATCATACCCAATCTCAATCGTATTGAGTGGCTTCGTAGTGGAACCTCGCCAGAGGCGCTGAGGGTAACCTTTGAAGTATCCACCGACGGCGGAGTGAATTGGAATGCTCTAGGTTCTGGCACCCGCATCACGGGCGGGTGGGGGCGTGTCGGCCTCAACCTGCCTGCAAGTGGTCAAGTCCGCGCCCGCGCCCATGTTGCAAGCGGGCATCAGAATGGTTCATCAAGCATTGTTGAGGCTGTCGTTCCCTATAGCTCTGTTTCCAGCCTCGATGTTTGGAGACAATTCTACTTCGGCACGTTCGCAAACTCAGGCAATGCAGCCGACACCGCAAACCCCGATGGCGACGGCGGCAGTAATCTGGAGGAATTCGCCTTTGGCACTGATCCAACCGTCGCAAACGCGGGCCTCATTACCGTGACCGGCGGAGTTATCACACAGCTCGGCGGCCCGGCGACGCGGGTGACGAACATCCTCAACAGTGTGCAGTTCCGCGCGCTCTACGGGCGGCGGAAGGATTACATCGCGGCGGGCCTGACCTACACCGTGCAGTTCAGCGCTGATCTGGCCACTTGGGTGAGCAGTGTAGCGACGCCGACGGTGATCGCCGATGATGGCACCATCGAGGCGGTGACGGTGCCGTATCCGTTCTTCATCAATGGCAAGAAGGCGCGGTTCTTCCGGGTCACAATCTCAGTCGCACCCTGATCATTTGAAATCGTATTGACCCATGAAATCTCTTCTTTGCCTAGGACTCGCATTACTAATCACTGCGCCAGCGGCGAGGGGGGCCGTGGTGTACAGCGGGCTGCAAAACATCCCAATCCCGACCACATTTGACGGCGTGTTTGTGGACGTCGACACCGGTGGCACCAGCGCGGCACCATTCGCTGGCTGGGATTTCAATCTGTTTTTCGGCGGTGTGGGCATGGCTAATAGCGTGAACTTCCAACCGGTGAGAATCAGTACAAGCAATGACAGCGCAATGCTGAATCTACCCACGAACACGCTTATCAATGGCGCGAGCACCTTCTCAAGCGGCGAGGGAGGATCAGGAGATATCGGCAACGAGCATCTCGGCAGCGCTGCGAACCAGTTTCCGGAGGGGGTTGAAGGTTTCATCGGATTTCGGTTCACGAAGAATGACACCACCGGCCCTTTCTACGGCTGGGCGCAGGTGACACTCACAGCGAACACATCAGGCGGGTTGATTCACGATTGGGCATGGGAAAACAGCGGAGCAGGAATCGCGACTCCCGAGCCTGGAAGACTGATGCTATTGGTTGTGGGCGCGCTGTGTGTCGTGGTCCGGCGGCGGCGGTTATGAACGCGTTCTGCAGCAGATGAGGAGAAGCCGGTGGACCAAGCGGCAAAAGGAATGCGAACTCAGCGCATGAACCCGGGAAGCCGCGGTATGCGGTCTGCCCCGGCGTTGCCACCGTCCAACTTGCGCGCGGCCAGATGCGGATTACGACAGAGACATCCCGCCGAAAGATGCTGGAATTTGAGCGGGGTTGAGGTTGAATGCGAAGCCGATGCTCTCCTTCCTCAAAATCAAAAACCTCGCGCTGGTCGATGACTTGACCTGGGAGCTCGCGCCGGGACTTGTCGGCGTGACGGGGGAGACGGGCGCGGGGAAGTCCATCATCGTCGGTGCGCTGAAGCTGGTGCTCGGCGAGCGGGCGGATCGGTCGCTGATCCGCACAGGGGAGGAGGCATGCACGGTGGAGGCGAGCTTTCATTTGAAGGACGCACGTGCGGTCGATGCCGTGCTCGAGGAGGCGGGACTGGAGCCGTGCGAGAACAAGGAGCTGCTGATCAAGCGCGTGGTCAGCGCGAGCGGAGCGAACAAGCAGTTCGTGAACTGCTCGCCGGTGACGATCAACGTGCTCAAGGGCATCGGCGAGTTTCTCGTCGATCTGCACGGGCCGCACGATCATCAGTCGCTCAACTCGCGCGAGCGGCAGATCGAGATGCTCGACAAATACGCAGGCATCGAGGAGCCGGCGGACAAATTTTCAGCCGCATGGCGCCAGTGGCGTGGCGCCGTGGCGGAGCTCGATGAGCTGGAGAACTCCGAACGCGCGAGCCAGCAGCAGATCGACATGCTGCGCCATCAGATCAACGAGATCACCGCCGCGAAGTTAAAGGCCGGCGAGGACGATGAGATCGAGGCGAAGCACCGCATCGCCGCAAACGGCGCGCGCCTCGCGGAGCTGTGCGGCGGAATCTCGGACCGCCTGGCCGAAGGCGCGGACAGCGTGCTCCAGGCGCTGCGTGAGGTGGGGAAGATGATCCACGAGCTGGAGAAGATCGATCCCGCCTCAAAGGGTCTGTTTGAAGAGTACGAGTCCGCGCAGATCGCGCTGCGGGAGATCGAGAGCAGCGTGCGCGACTACGCCGAAGGGCTGGAGCTCGACCCGAAGGAATTCACGCGGCTGGAGGACCGCATGGCGGCGCTGCAAATGCTGAAGCGAAAATACGCGCCGACGCTTGCCGACGTGCTGGCTTATCAAGCCGAATGCGAGGCAAAGCTGGCGAAGATGGAAGGCCGTGGCGAGGAGATCGAGCGATTGAAGAAGCTGGCCGCTGAACGCAAGGGAGAGGTGGACAAGCTCGGCAAGGCAATCTCGAAAAAGCGCTCGGATGCCGCGCCGCGACTCGCCAAGGAGATCGCGGCACATCTCACCGACCTCGGCTTCAAGCGCTCTGTTTTTGAGGCGCAGCTCGCCGCGCTCGCAGAACCGGTGCGGCACGGCTTTGAAGAAGTCGATTTTCTTTTTGCGCCGAATCCGGGTGAGCCGCTCAAGCCGCTGCGCCTGACGGCATCAAGCGGTGAGATGTCGCGCGTGCTGCTAGCGGTGAAGAGTGCGCTGGCGCGGCAGGATGCGGTGCCGCTGCTGGTGTTCGATGAGATCGACGCGAACGTCGGCGGGAACATCGCGGAGGCGGTGGGGCGCAAGATGAGCGAGCTGGGGAAGACGCATCAGGTCATCGCCATCACGCACCTGCCGCAGGTGGCGTCGCTAGCGAAAAGCCATTTCGTCGTGACGAAGGAAATCGAAGGCAAGCGCACGCGCTCGACGATTCACGAAGTGGCCGCCGATGACCGGCTCGACGAGCTGGCGAGAATGCTCGGCGGCAGCGCACAGTCCGCGCGGAAGCATGCGGAAAGCCTAATGGCGGGCTGAGGCGCCGCGCTACGGTTTCAGGACCTTCCGAGCGGGAGGCGGGAGCTCGATGTCATTGTGAACCTCAGCCAGCGCGAGTTCGATGCCGAGCGACACAATGGGCAGCGCGGACTCGATACCCGAGGCTTCAGTCAGCGACCACCAGCCATCACCCGCTCGATCTTAAACTCCGCCGTGGGTTCGTTGGCGTGGTAGTCGCGGGGCGAGAGGTGCTGACCTGTCTTCGGAAGACCCATGGCGCCAGAAGGGTAACACACCGCTGCGGACGATCACAGCCGAATCTCCAGCGCGTGTGCGGCGCGATGCGCCTTGGCCTTTGCCTCATCGATGCTGGCACCGCGCGCGAGTGTGACGGCCATGCGGCGCTGGCCGCTGACATTGGGCTTTCCGAAGAGCCGGATCGCGGTGTCCGGCTCGGTCAGCGCCGCATCGAGATTACCGAACTGCACTTGCGCGGAATCGCCTTCGACGAGCACGGCGCATGAGGCGGACGGACCGTGCTGGTGGATGTTCGGAATCGGCAGCCCGAGGATGGCCCTCACATGCAGCGCGAACTCGGACAAATCCTGCGAGACGAGCGTGACGAGCCCGGTGTCATGCGGGCGTGGGGAAACCTCGCTGAAGATGACGTCGTCGCCTTTGATGAAAAGCTCGACGCCGAAGAGGCCGCGCCCGCCGAGCGCTTCGGTGATGGCGCCTGCGATGCGCTCGGATTCGGCGATGGCGCTCGGCGACATCGGATGAGGCTGCCAGCTTTCGCGGTAGTCGCCCTTGATCTGCGTGTGGCCTACGGGCGCGCAAAACGAAGTGCCGCCGACATGGCGCACGGTGAGCATGGTGATCTCGTAATCGAAATCGACGAGCCCCTCGACAATGACCTTCCCCTTCCCCGCGCGTCCGCCCTCCTGCGCGTATTTCCACGCCTTCTCAATGTCGGCCTCGGACCGCACGACGCTTTGTCCTTTGCCGGACGAACTCATGATCGGCTTGATCACGCATGGAATGCCGATCTCGAAAACGGCGCGGCGATATTCCGCCTCGGTCGCGGCAAAGATGTATGGCGAGGTGCGCAGGCCGAGTTCTTCGGCTGCCAGCCGGCGGATGCCCTCGCGGTTCATTGTGAGCTTGGTCGCGCGGGCAGTGGGGATCACGGTGAAGCCATCGCTCTCCAGCTCGACCAGCGTGTCTGTCGCGATGGCCTCAATTTCCGGCACGATGAAATTCGGTCTTTCCTCCAGGACGACCGCGCGCAGCGCCTCTCCATCGAGCATGGAGATTACATGTCCGCGATGGGCGACCTGCATGGCGGGAGCGTTCTCGTAGCGATCGACGGCGATGACCTCCACGCCGAGGCGCTGGAGTTCGATGGCCACTTCTTTGCCCAGCTCGCCGGAGCCGAGCAGCATGACTTTGGTGGCCGATGGGGAAAGCGGGGTGCCGATGCGGGACATGGCGCCACTAAGGCGAAGCGCGGCGCTTTGGCAAACTGCGTTCGGCGCGGCGGATCAATTGCCTGCAACAGGACCCATCCCCGGAACCAGAATCTCGTCGCCATCGTGAAGAGGCGACGTGGTGGAGAGCCGGTTCAGCCGGCGAATCTCCGCGCCGGTGGTGCCGAACATTTGCGCCACGGTGTCAATGGTGTCGCCTTTGTCCATGCGATATGCGACGACGCCGCGGTTATTGGAGGGAGCGGGCGGCGGCGGCGCGGCGGGCGGAGTGGGAGGCACCGGCCGGCTCGGCGCGCTGGCCAGCCCCGCGCCTGCTGCGGGCGGAGTCATCTGCGACGCGAGGCTTTTCGTCTTCGTCTTTTTATCGGCGCCGGTTTTGGCGGTAGCACCGGGCCCGACGGGAATCATCAAGGTTTGCCCGACACGGACCGTGTTCGCGTTCGCGACGCCGTTTGCCTTTTGCAGGGCGGCCGTGCTGACCTTGTGCTGGTGCGCGATCACACTCAGGCTTTCACCGGGTTTTACGGTGTGCGAAACGCCTGCTTTAGCGGGCTTCGGAGCCGGAAGGCCGTGGTCGTATGCCAACTGCGGCGGTAGTTTTGGCGTAGGGACGAGGCCTCCTGCCGGAATCGCAAGGCGCGCGCCCGCCATCAGCTTCGCCGGGTTGATTTTCGGGTTTGCCTTCGCGATGGCGTCTGAAGACACGCCGTATCTTTTGCCGATGGATTTGAAGGTTTCGTTGGGCTGCACAGTGTGGCTGGCCACTGGCGCGGACGAGGCTGCCTTCCCGCCGCCCTTCTGTGGGATCATCAGCACCTGGCCTTCGACCACCGTTTCATTGGGCATCCGGTTGAAGCTCATCACTTCCCCCGGGCTGACGCGATGGTTCATGGCAATGCGCCACAGGCTGTCGCCTTTGCGCACTTGGTAAGGCGTGTAGGGGATGAGCGCGGGAACGCGCGTGGTCCCGGTTTCAGGAGAGGGGTGTCCCTTTGCCTCACTAGGGGCTAGCTTGTCCACCTCGCGCTCCACTTGGTAAAGTCGGATGTCCTGCCGTTGGTCGTTTGCAGAGATTTGCGCCACCTTTTCGGCGAGGACTTGATACTTCGCCGGCGCCTGCTGGTAGGTCGGTCCGGAGAAATTTTGGCCGTGCGCCGGAAATCCGGCAGGAGCAAAAAGAGCACTCAGGACGAAGCAGGGGATGCCGAGGGCATTGTGAATCCAAGGGCATGATTTCATGATGGTTATTTTAGTAACCCGAAATATCTTTGCAAATTAATATTTTAAAATTACAGGCTGGGTTGTCTGGCGCAGAAATTTTTTTGAATTTCGCCTCCAATGCGCGCCGCTTCGAGAATTGAACATCCACTTTGGCGGCGAACAAACGTGCTGTGCAGTGCGGGGGTTCGCGGTTAGAAGTCGGCTGCTCTCCCATGCCGCTGAACGCACCCACACCGCGACGCCATCCGCCCCGCATTGCGTGGAGCTATTGGCTTTGGAGCGCAGCCATGCTGGCGGGCGTCTCAGCCTTTTTCTACGTGACCTTTGCGACCGTCCACTACCGCTGGAATTGGGCGGGCGTGTGGCAGTATCGCAATCAATTCTTGGGCGGCTGGCTATCGACGCTGTTCATCTCCGGGGGCGCCATGGCCTTTAGCGTCGTGGTGGGCTTTGTGCTGATGGCGGGCCGCCGCTCACCGTGGCTGCCCGCCCGCATTTTTTGCGGCGGGCTGGTCGAGCTGCTGCGCGGTACGCCGTTGCTCGTGCAGCTCTTGATCGGCTACTACGTCATCGCAAACGCGCTGCGCATCAATGAGCCGGTTATTGTGGGCACGTTGCTGCTCGGTTTTTTCGAAGGCGCCTACCTTGCCGAGATTTTCCGCGGGGCGGTCGAATCCATCGGCGCATCGCAGCG
>JANOBO010000177.1:0-3057 GCA_031411695.1 Verrucomicrobiaceae bacterium | reverse complement strand
TGAACGGCGCGTGGCAGAAGAGCGACCCCTACACCTTCACCGACTACCGCAAGGCGACGAAGGCCCGCATTGTCAGCCCCGCCAACGGCACCTTGCTCGGTGGCAGGAAGTTGGACTTGCAGTGGGACGGCGGCGTCGGCGTCACGAGCTGCGCGCTGTGGGTCGGCACCGTACCGGGTGGCCGCGACATCTATGCGGCCAACGAGGGCAGTGGCCGCGCGAGATCGATCACTGTGCCGATGGACAAAAAGATTCATGTGACACTATGGTCGCTGATCAATGGAGCCTACGCTTCGAACCATTACGTCTTCGATTCCGCGCAGTCTGTGAAGGCCCGTCTTCTGAGCCCCGCGAATGGTTCGATTTTATCCGATGGAAGTTTGAATCTCAGTTTCGACCTGGGCACGGGCGATGGGATACGCGTCGCATGGGTCGGGTCAGCGCAGGGCGGCTACGATTTGGGACATGTCACTCTCGGTGCGGCGACTTCGCAGTCATTTGCCGTGCCTCAGGATGGCGGGCCGGTTTACGTCACGCTGTGGTCGTGGATCAGCGGTGCTTGGCAGACCAACAGCTACTGGTTCACCTGCTCCAACGCTGTAACACCGACGCGAGCGGCCCTGCTCACCAGTCACGGGAACGGTGTTGCCTTGACGGATTCCAACGTCACGTTCGCCTGGGACACTGGTTTGAAGGCGACTTCATACGCCCTATGGATCGGCAGCTCGCCCTATGAATACGACATTCACGCGTGGAACGGACCCGCCCTGTCGAGAGCCGTCACGCTGCCGTCCGACGGGCGGAAGCTCTTCGTCACGCTGCACTCGCTCATCGGCGGCGCGTGGCAGAGTAACAGCTACTTTTTCACCGCACCCATCGCGAGCACAGGCACCGCACTCGCCGCGCTCACCTCACCTGCTGTGGCGGATGGGGCGACTCTTGGCTCGGCCACAACGTTTGAATGGACGCAGGCCGTGGGCGCCACGTATCAAGCGCTCTGGGTTGGTCGCACGCCTGGCGGAAATGAAATCTATGGTGCGCTCGAGGGTTCGGCAACGCACCGCACCGTGGGTCTGCCAGTCGATGGCTCGCCGATCTACGTGACCCTCTGGGCCTACATCCGGGGCGCTTGGCAGAGCAACGAGTACCGCTACACCGCATCGCTCGTTCCGTGACGCAAGGCGCGACGATTGCGGGATAGGCTGCGCGTTCCGATTCGTTAGCTCGCGATGCGACCGTCTTCCGCACTGCTTTGCGCCATCCTCATCACGTTCTCCTCAGCGGCCTTGGCTGAGAAGCCGAACGTCCTCTTCATCGCCATCGATGATCAAAACGATTGGATCGGCTACCTCGGCGGACATTCGCAGATCAAGACGCCGCACATCGACGCTCTCGCGGCGCGCGGCACCGCTTTCACGAACGCGCACTGTCAGGCGCCGCTGTGCAATCCCTCACGCAGCAGCCTGCTCACCGGACTGCGCCCGTCCTCCACCGGCATCTACGGCCTCGCCCCAGGAATCCGCGAGGTGGAGCAAACCAAGGATCACATCACGCTGCCGGAGACTTTCACGAAGGCTGGCTTCAGCACCTTCACCTGCGGCAAAGTGTATCACGATGGCTCCATTCGTCCGAAGGAGCAGACTCGCGAATTCAACACCTGGTCCAAGACCGGAGGCAAAGGCAAGCCGGAGAAGCCCATCGCAAATCTTCCGGGGCCGGATCGTCATCCGGCGATGGACTGGGGCGTGTTTCCCGAGCGTGATGAGGACGCGGGCGATTACAAAATCGCCGATGCAGCCGTCGAGGCTCTCAGCAGCGCCCCCGCGGACAAGCCGTTTTTCATCGCCTGCGGATTCCGGCTCCCACATGTGCCATGCTTTGCGCCGCAGAAGTGGTTCGACCTTTACCCAGACGCGACGCTGACGATGCCGGTCGTGAAGGAGGACGACCGCGATGATCTCCCGCAGTTTGCCAGCTTCCTGCACTGGAAGCTGCCGGAGCCGAGGCTCAGCACCTTGCGCGAATGCAACGAGTGGCGTCCGCTCGTGCGCGCCTATCTCGCCTCCACCAGCCTGATGGATGCGCAGGTCGGCCGCGTCATCGAGGCGCTCGAGAAAACGGGCCGCGCGGAGAACACGATCATTGTTCTATGGAGTGATCACGGCTGGCATCTCGGCGAGAAATTGATCACTGGAAAAAACACGCTCTGGGAGCGCAGCACGCGTGTGCCGTTGCTGTTCGCCGGTCCAGGTGTGGCACGCGGCGCGCGTTGCGCACGGCCTGCTGAACTGCTCGATATCTTCCCCACGCTGCTGGAACTCTCAGGGATGCCCGCGCGCCCGGACCTCGACGGACACAGTCTTGTGCCTCAGCTTAAAAACGCGGATGCCCCACGCGAATGGCCCGCAATCACCACCCATAACCAAGGGAACCACACCATCCGCACCGAAGACTGGCGCTACATCCGTTACGCCGACGGCAGCGAGGAACTTTACGATGAGAAGGCCGATCCGCATGAGTGGACGAACCTGGCCGGCGATGAGAAACACGCGGCGAAAAAAGCTGAGCTAGCCCGCTGGTTGCCAAAGATCGACAAGGCGCCCGTGCCCGGCAGCAAAAGCCGCATCCTCACATATGACCGCGCCACAGGTGAGGCCGTGTGGGAAGATCAAAAGATCGACAAGACGGCGACACTGCCCACGCCTTGATTGAAGGCCTGGATTCGGAAACCCGCTGGTTTGCGGTCATCCAGAAGGACTCATCACAAATTCTCAATATGGTGGTGGCCGGGACGGTCACCGCATGCGTATATCCCGAACTCTGCTCACGACTGGAACACGCATGAGAACCGGGCAACAACTCATCCTGGCAACTAAACCCTACGCCACGGATTTCGCCCCGAGGAGCTGGTGGCATGTCCTTTCGACGGCGGTGTTACTCGTCGCCGCCCTCGTTTGCACTCTCTCGGATTTTCATCCGCTGGTGAGGCTCGCCTTCAGCGTCTTGGCTGGCCTGCTGCTGCTGCGGATGTTCGTCATCTATCACGATCAGCAGCAC
>JANOBO010000176.1:0-19782 GCA_031411695.1 Verrucomicrobiaceae bacterium | reverse complement strand
CCGAAGGAGAAGCTCGGCTTTGATCTCCCGGCGTTCGGCCCGCACTGGAGCGGCACCACCGATGCGACCGATGAAGCGATGGAGGCCGTGCCGAGCATCAAGATCTGGCTCTACGGACCGAAGAAGCCGAAACACTTCACGCGCCTGAGCATTGAGCGGGTGATGGCGCTGGAGAATCCGACCTTCGTGCCTGACGCGGTGAAGTTTAAATCCTTCTACGAGGCGAAAGCGGCTACGCGTGAAGTGCTGGTGCTGCAAGGCCACCCGGAGCAGTGGGACGACAAGCGCTGGGCTGGCTTTGTTGAGATCATCGAGTTCCTGAAGTTGAAGCAGGTCGTGTTCATGACGCCGTCGCAGTACCTCCAAGTGAAGCGTTAGCTCCGTCGGAATGAAGATGGAACTTCTCATGCGGGAAAAAAGTTGGCAGGGAAGGGGATCGGAGGCTCGTTTGGGAATTTCATGAACGCACGTCTTGCCCTCGCTTTTTGCGTCGTCGCCACTGCCGTGCGGGCGGAGAATGAAGCGGCGCTCGCTGTCATCGTGCGCTTCGTCGCCATCGATAACGTGTGCGCGTGGCCGAATGGGACGCTTCCGCTCGGTGACGACTGACCTTGTGCAACCAAACGATCATGAACATCCTCATCAAATCGCTCCACGTCCTCCTGTTTTCGCAGGTCTTCACCGTTGTGCTCCCCGCACAGACAGCTGTGCCGCTGAATCAAGATGCGCGACCGGCTGAAGTGAACTCCAGCAGCAAAGGGCTTCGAGTCTTCACCTGCGGACATAGCTTCCATGTTTGGGTGGTGCCGATGCTCGCGGAGATGGCATTGGCGGCGGGCATCACGGATCACGTCGTCGCGGGGAGATCGGGGATCGGTGGATCCACGGTGATGAAGCATTGGGATGTGCCGGACGAGAAGAATCTAGCGAAGAAGGCGCTGATCGAAGGAAAGGTGGATGTGCTCACCCTTTCGCCCATCTGGCTGCCGGACGCGGGCATAGAAAAGTTTGCGAAGCTCGCCTTCGAGCATAATCCCGATGTCCGCGTGACCGTGCAGGAATACTGGCTGCCGAACGATGAGTATCATCCGGTGTATCCGCTCGAGACGCGGAAGAAGGTGGATCACAACGCCACGACGATTCCCGCGCTGCAAAAAGCGCAGGATGCTTACGAACATGACATCGACACGCACGTCCGCGGGATCAACGCGAAGCTCGGCAAGGGGGTGGTTGTGACCGTACCTGTCGGCCAGGCGGTGGTGCGTTTGCGTGAGCGGATCATCGCCGGACAGTGCCCCGGCATCAAAGCGCAGGCCGAGCTGTTCCGCGACAGCTGGGGTCATCCCACCGCGCCGGTGCAGGCGCTGGCCGCGTACTGTCATTTCTCGATGATCTACCGGCGCAGTCCGGTGGGACTGCCTCTGCCGGCGGTTCTTAAAACGAACCCGCTGTGGGATGAGAAGCTGAACCGGGTGCTCCAGGAACTCGCTTGGGACGCAGTGACGCGCCATCCGATGAGCGGCATGAAACCGCAACCCGAAAAGCCAGCAGCCCGATGATCAGCCGCCGCCGCTTTTTGCACACCACGCTCGGCGCGGTCATCGCGCCCGGCCTTGCGGATGCTGGGACTCCGGGATCGTTCAGGTTCATTCTTCTGGGCGATCTGCACTACGACAAGCTTGACCACCACGACTTCAACTGGCTGGACGCTCATCACCCCGGCGACCATTCGCAGATCAAGAACTACAGCAGGCTGACGGCGGAGGTGATGCCCGGCATGTTCGCCGCGCTGAAACAGACGGTGGTGCGGTGCGGCGCGAAGTTTGTGCTTCAAGTGGGCGATCTCGTCGAAGGGCTGTGCGGGAGCGAGGCGCTCTCCGTGCGGCAGAATCGCGAGGCGCTCGAATTCATCGGGGAGGCGGAGCTGGGCGTGCCGTTTCTCTTCACCAAGGGAAATCACGATGTGACGGGCGATGGCGCCGACGCAGCATTCGATCACGTGCTGCTCCCGTTCATGCAGCAGCAATCGCGCCTGGTCGATGCCGGCTCAGCTCATGCGCGGGCCTGTTGCTCTCTCACACATGAGGACACGCAGTTTGCCTTCTTCGATGCGTATGCCACGGACAGCCTGGAATGGCTTGAGGCGACTGCGGCCAAGCGGACTGCGGCACGGTTGTTTGTCACCGTCCATCCTCCCGTGGTGCCTTACGGTGCGCGCGCCACGTGGCATGTTTTCTCCAGTGAAAAATCAGCGTCAAAGCGCGTCAAGCTGCTCGACATCCTCGGGAAGCACGAGGCCATCGTTCTCGGCGGGCATCTCCATAAGTTCGCTGCCCTCACGCGCGCCGCAGGTGGAGGGCGCTTCACGCAGCTCGCCGTCAGCAGCGTTGTCTCTGCATTGACGGAGCGACCGCGCGATGTGCTGCACGGCCCCGCCGCCTACACGGGTGAGCAGGTGAGCCTGGAGCCGCAGCATTCTCCTGCCACGATCGATACGCGGCGTGCGATCTATGACGAGGAGCGGAAGCACGTGTCGAGCTTTGAATACGCGAACAGCGCAGGCTTCGCCGTCGTCACGGTCAGCGGCGACCGCGTCGTGGCCGACATTCACTCGGGCTCGCGTGCCGAGGCATTTCAAACTGTCAGGCTCGCCGGTTGAATCTGACTTCCATGCTTCGACATCACACGCCGATGAACCCAGCGGATCATGAGCAACTCCTTCAGGACTACGAGCGGGACGGCGTCGTCAGGGTGCGGCAGTTTTTGACTGCTGCCGATGTTCACGCGGTGAGCGGGGAATTGGAGCGCTACATCCGGGAGGACCTGCCCACGCGGCCGGCGGATGCTGCGACGATGGAGGCGGATGGAAGCACTGTGCGGAATCTTTGGCGGCTCGAGCAGCACAATGAAACCCTGCGCGCTCTCGCGCTGCGTGACGATGTGCTCGACTTTGTGCGGCCGTTCGTTCGAGGCGAGCCCGTGCTCGAAGCCGTGGAGACATTCAACAAGCCTGCGCGCGTCGGCTCGGGCGTCCCTTATCACCAGGACAACGCCTATTTTTGCCAGACCCCGCCCGACATGCTCACGGTATGGATCGCCATCGATCCGGTCACGACTGAGAACGGCCCGGTGTTTTTCGTCAGGGGCTCGCATCACGACGGAGTGCTGCCCACGAAACCGAGCGGCGTGCGCGGAAACTCCATTGGCATGGCCGAGCCATCGCCTGTGCCGCTTGCGGATCAGTTTCGCGGCCTGCTGGCGCCCGGTGACGCCACGATCCATCACTGCAACACGGTTCATCACTCAGCGCCGAACACCACCGACCGTTCGCGTCTGGGCCTGTTGTTTGTCTTTCGCGGCGCGCACACGCGGACTGACCCTGCTTTGAAGGCAACCTACATCGCGGCGGCGACATCCACGCCGCCGGTGTAAGCACCGAGTGAGCCCGGATGGCCGACACCGAGGATTCCGATCAGATGCGACGGCACATAATCCCTCGCACGTTTACTTGCGCCACAACACGCGCATCGGATGAGGTCTCTGCGGGTGGTTGAAAGAGATTGACCTTGCCGCTCATCCCGGAAAGACTGTCGCCCACTCTCATGGCAATTCGATTCGCAGTTTTCACGATCCTATCCGTTGCCGCCTGTTTCTGGTCCGTGAACATGGCGCGTGACCCGAGAAAATGGCGGCTTCACTGGCTTGATTTTCTCACCGTGCTCGACATCGACACTGACCGCGACCAGCGACGCGTGCAGGAAAAGCATCTCGGCATGATGGCCTGCATGATGCTGGTCTTATTCATCGCATCTTCGTTGAGCTGCGGATTCTGGACGGTGGATCAGGTGAGGGAGGAGCAGCGCCTGAAGACCGCGCCGGAGCGGGACAATGAGTACATCCGCAAACAGATTGACGAGGTCGGGAGAATTCCGCGCAGGCGCTGAGCCGTGAGATCCATCGGAGCCATCATGGGAGCGCGGGAAGGAGGCTGGCATTGAGCGCGATCGGGGACCGGTTTGACCCTGCGCTGACGCTGGTGAGGAAGCCTTCCGAAACCGGCCGGATGCCGCAGCGATTGCTTTACGCCACCAGCGCGGGCCTCGGTGGCACGGGGCTCGACAGCACGTCTTACGAGGGCGCGCGCGCCGCACATGGCGCGGGGTTTTTGGGTGAGGTGGTCTGCTATTCAAACCAGCAGGAGGCGATTCCGTCGTCCCATATACGGTCGCTACGCTGGCATCCGGTGCGCGCGTTGTCGTCGCTCGGCAGCCGCGATTATTACGCGGCTAAGAAGCGTTATGCGGACTGGATCGCCTCGCATCGCGTCCGCAGTGGCGGCTTTGATTTTTTTCACGGGTGGTCCGGCGATTGTTTCCGCGCGCTGGTCGAAGCGCGGTTGCGCGGCGTGCCGAGCGTGATCGACATCCCCACCTGGCACCGAAACAAGGGACACAAGAAATCCGCTGAAACGGAAACTGAACGGGAGGCGAGGCTGGGCTATCACGGGTGGAAGGACTGGCGCAAACGGCTTCCGCTGAGCCGCGTGCGGATGCTGGCGGAGTACGATCTTGCGGACTTGATTTTCGTGGCGTCACAGAAAGCAGCCGAAACATTCCTCGCGGCGGGCGTGCCCAAGGAGAGGCTGTGGTATGTGGCGCGTGGAGTGGATCCCGCGCGGTATTCTCCAGGTGAGGCACCAGAGGTGTTTCGACTTTGTTTTGTAGGCGCCCTCATCAAGCGGAAGGGCGTGCATCACCTCCTCGCCGCGTGGAAGAAGCTCAACCTGCCGGATGCCGAACTCGTGCTGGTCGGCACGCTGCATGAGGAGATGAAACCGTATGCGCGCGACCTGGCCACGGCGAACGTGCGGATCGTGGGCTTCAGCGCGCGTGTGCAGGATCATCTGCGGCAGGCATCGGCCTTTGTGTTTCCGTCCGAGTGTGAGGGGAGCGCAAAGGTGACGTATGAGGCCGCTGCATGCGCGCTGCCGCAGATCAGCACGCGGGAGGCGGGGGATGTGGTGCTGGATGGCGTGAACGGCCTCGTCGTCCCGCCGAACGATGCCGACCGGCTCGCCGCGGCCATTGAGCATTTTCATTCTCACCGTGATTTGATCCGCGAGATGGGCACGCGCGGACGTGAACGCGTGGTGACGCATTTCACTTGGGATCACTACCGCACCAGGATTCTGAACGGCTACGCGGAAGCCCTCACGCGGAGGAGATGATGGCCGCCACGCGGAACAGAGAGCGCGTGCTGCTATTGCAGATGAAGCGCATCGGCGACTTCATCCTCACCGCGCCCGCAGTGGCTGCCTTGCGTGCAGCCAAGCCTGACGCGGAGATCGTGGCCGTGGTGCCCTCGATGGTGGCGGAGATCGCCACATGCATTGCCGCGGTTGATCGCGTCCATGCCTATCGGCCGCGATCCCTTAACCTCGGCGTCTGGGCCGCGATCGCCTCGGGACCTTGGGACGCCTGCGTTGATTTTGCCGGCACCGACCGCACCGCGCTCATGAGCCGGCTTTCGCGGGCGACGGTTCGTGTGGGATACAAAAAGTTTGCCGACTCTGCGTCGAAGGCGCTGGCCTACACGCAGCTGTGTGAGGCGTCCGTGCGGGATCTGCACACGGTTGAGTTTCATTTGGAGCTGGTGCGCGCGCTAGTCGGCAATGCGATCGCCGCGCCGTCACCTGCGTTCTCCCTGCCTCCTGCATCCGACGCATGGGCGCGCGGTGCCTTGTCGGCGGCCGGCATCCGCAGCGCATACGCCGTGGTGCATCCGGGGACGGCGCGCGAGGAGAAGCTCTGGAACGCCGGGCGATGGGCGGAGGTCATCGCGCATATTTCCAAAGAGGAAGGGCTGAAGGTCTTGCTGACGGGATCGAATGAGGGGATCGAGCGCGCGCATCTCGCTGAACTGAGATCAGCCCTGCGCGTGCCGGTGGTCGATCTCGCGGGGGAGTTGTCCCTCTTGCAAACTGCGGCGGTGATCCATGGCGCCGAGCTTGTGCTGGGAGTGGACAGCATGGCGATGCACCTGGCCTCCATGTTCCGGCGGCCGCAAGTCGTGCTGTTCGGGCCGACGAATCCGTTTCACTGGCGGCCCACGCATGAGCGCGCCGCAGTGGTGATGGCAGGGCAGGCGGCGGCGGAGGCAAACTTCACCCCGCGTGCCGTCGGCGCTGAGATGAACTTGATCTCGACTGCGCAGACCATCAATGCTATGCGTGCCGTCCGGAAAATGGCTGCGCAGAGCGGCTGACCGGCACCCAACCGATGGAGCCAAAGAAAAAGAAGATCAGCCGCAAGGACCTCGCCGCCTTGCCGCCCGGGGAGCTGTGGAAGCAGACGAAGGAAGCGATGAAGGGCATGGCCAGATACATGGCCCCGTACAAATGGCGGTTCTTGCTGGGCGTGCTCCTAGGGGTGGCCAGCGGCTTCTTCAACCTGGTCATCCTGTGCGGCATGCAGGTGGTGATGAGCGTCGTGCTCAAAGGAGAGACAGCCGAGATCGGCACCACCGCCATCCCGCTGTTCGGTCAGGTGAAAATCGGCGAGCTTCTCGGCGTGCAGAGTGACGTGGAACTCACGCTGCTGCCGGTGATCCTTCTTTGCCTCACGCTGCCGCTGCTCTTTTTCCTCCGCGGCATGCTCGGATATCTGGCGAACTATTTCGTCATGTGGGTGGGGAACCGCATTCTCTTCACGCTCCGCAACGACTGCTTCACCAGCGTGCTGCGTCAGTCGATCGGCTACTTTCACCGTGCAAGGATCGGGGACATGATCCAGACAGTTTTCAATCAGGCCCGCATCGCGCAAACCAACGCCGTCTCGCTGGCGCAGGTGCTGACGCAGAGACCCGTGGCGATCCTTTCCATTCTTCTCTACCTCTTCAGCCAGGTGCCGCAGGGTGACTGGCCCATCGTCTTCCTCTCTCTCGTCATCCTGCCGATGTCCATCATCCCCGTGATCCACATCGGCCGGCGTGTGCGGAAAGCGGGCGCTGCGGAGGAATTGGAGGCCGGCGCGCTGATGACCACCATGCACGAATCTTTCACCGGCATCCGCGTGGTGAAATCGCACGCGCGCGAGGCCTACGAGGTGAAGCGTTTCTCGCGGGCTAATGCTGCGATGGCGGACAACATCATGCGCTGGGGCAAGGCGATGGAAATCGTCGGCCCGGTGGTCGAGTCCGTCGCCTCCATCGGCATCGCCGCTGGCCTCGTGTATGCGTGGCATCGCGGGTTGGAGGCGCAGCAGTTTTTCATGATCGTGCTCGCCCTGACGCAGATCTACGCGCCGGTGAAGGATCTGAGCCGTGTGCAACTGATGCTGCAGAAGTGCATCGTCGCCACTTCGGCCGTGTTCGATGTCATCGACCAGGAGCCGGAGATCGAGGACGGTCCGGAGTCGAAGAAGATAGGCCGGGCCACGGGCGCCATCACGTTCCGGGACGTGGCCTTCCATTACAAAGACCCGAAGGGGAAGCGCATCGGGAAGCCTGCGGTCACGAACATCAATCTCCAGCTCGATCCCGGCAAGTTCTACGCGCTCGTCGGCCCCAGCGGAGCTGGGAAAAGCACGCTCTTCTCCCTGATCCTGCGCTTCTATGATCCGGAGAACGGCACGGTCGAGCTGGACGGTGAGGACGTGCGGACCCTGACGCAGGCATCGTTGCGGGAAAATGTGGGCGTAGTGAGCCAGGATACGTTTTTGTTTCACGACACGATCAAGGAGAACATCCGCTATGGCAGGCTCGATGCGACGGATGAGGAGATCATCGCTGCGGCCACACGGGCGCATGCCCATGAGTTCATCACGCAGAAGAAGGGCGCATACTCCTCCGTCGTCGGGGATTCAGGAAACAACTTGTCCGGCGGCCAGAAGCAGCGCATCTCCATCGCGCGCGCCATTTTGCGCAACGCGCCCATCTTGCTGCTGGATGAGGCCACCTCAGCGCTGGACACGGAGTCGGAGAAGATCATCCAGCAGGCCATCCATGAGCTGTCCGCAGGGAAGACGGTGATCGCCATCGCGCATCGGCTCTCGACGATTCTTCAGGCGGATCAGATCGTCGTGATGAACCACGGTAAAATCGAGGCCGTGGGAACGCATCAGGAGCTGCTGCAGTCCAGCACGCTCTATCAGCGCCTTTATCACCTGCAGTATGAGTCCGGCACGGTGATGGACGACGTGGCGCCCGAACTCGTGGAAGCGTGAGTCTGGGGCGATAGCGCGTGCCCTCAGGTGCATATCTGCCGCATAAAATCTGCCTGCGGTCTTGAATCTGTGAAGGAAGAACGCCTCCTCACGTGTTCACTAGGCCGCCCCCCAATTCCCCACATGAATCGTCGCCGTCTCATTCAATCCCTTACTGCCGCCGCCGTCGCCCCGAGCCTTGCGGCGGAGCCGGCGTGGAAGCTCCATTACATGCTGGCCTCCGCCATGTACGGCAACCTGAAGCTCGAGCAGATCCTTCCCGAGGTGCGCAAAGCAGGCGCGTCAGGCATCGAAGTGTGGCCGCGGAAGCACGGCACCCAACGCGAGGAGCTGGATGAGATCGGCCACGAGAAATTTGCCGCGATGCTCAGCACTGAGCGGCTCGTCTTCGGCGGGACAACGCGGTATGACCTGGGGCCGTTCAAGCTTGCGGACGAAGTCGGCGTGGTGGCGAAGCTGGGCGGAACGTTCATCGTCACCGGCGGGGAAGGGAACTACAAGCTGCAGGGCGACGCGCTGAAGGCGGAGGTGAAGGGCTTTGTGGAGAAAATGAAACCGCACGCCGCGCTGGCTGCGGGCAAGGGTATGACCATCGCCATTGAGAACCACATCAACAACATCATCGACACGCCGAACTCGCTTCTCTGGTTGGCCGACATGATCCGTGACATGCCCGGCATCGGCATCGCGCTGGCGCCGTATCACCTGCCGCAGGACACCAAGTGGCTTGCGGACATCATCACCCACTGCGACAGGAAGCTCGCACTTTTCTATGCTTGGGAGCACGGGATGGGCTGCATGAAACCGATGCCGAAGGATGAGGAGCTCCAGCAACTCCCCGGACGCGGCAAGCTCGACTGGAAGCCCCTGCTCACCGCGCTCAAACAGATCGAATTCACCGGCCCCACGGAGATATTCATGCATCCCACGCCGCGCGGCATTCCCATCCTCCCGACTGCCGCCGAAGTGACGGCGGAGATCGCGAGGGCGCGGAAGTTTCTCGACCAGGTTCTTTGAGAAAGTCCGGGATTCACACGCGGGCTCAGTTCCGATCCATCTGTTGTCATCCTGAGAATCCTGCAATCCTGTCCCAAATCATCCATCCAACATCATGCCCGAACCCAAAGTACTCCTCATCGTCGGTGACGCCACGGAAACCGTGGACACGCTCTACCCATACTACCGTCTGATCGAGGGCGGCTACAAACCCATCGTGGCCGCGCCCGAGAAGCGAAAGTACCAGATGGTGCTGCATGAGAACAAGCCGGGGTGGACCATCACCAAGGAGTGGGAGGGCTATACGATCGACGCGGACATCGCCTTCAAGGACATCAAGCCCGAGGAGTATGTCGGCATCTTTTTCAGCGGCGGTCGTGCGCCGGAGTACATCCGCGAGGACGCTGACCTGCTCAACATCACGAGATGGTTTTGGGACCAGGGAAAACCGTGCGCGAGCGTGTGCCACGGGGTGGAGATTCCCGCGCGTGCCGGGATCGTGACCGGCCTGCGCATGGCGACGGTGGCGAAGTGCAAGTTCGACCTCGAAGTGTGCGGCGGCATCTATGTGAACGAGCCATGTGTCATCGACAAAAACATGTTCAGCGGGCGCACCTATCACGACAGCGGGAACTTCATCGGCCCATGGATTGCGGCGCTCGACACGGAGAAAGCGCGAATGGGAATGTGAGACGTGAGGAAACTGACGTGGCGATGAATGCACTGAGGAAATGGGTGTTGCTGTGGGTGGTCCTGCTGGGGTGTTGCCGGCTGCAAGCGCATCCGTTGCAGGCCGAGCCGATCGACCATGCGTATGTGTTCACCTTTGATCAGTTTCATCTTCCTGAAGATCCAGATGAGCATGTGGTGGAGGGCGGATTGCTCTTGATGGCGGAACTGAACTGCACGGCGTGCCATGCGGTGCCCGATACGTGGAAGGAACGGCTCGCTGCAAAGCCAGGACCCAATTTGTCGGCGGTGGGATCACGGCTCAGCGCGGATGCGCTCTGGCTGATGATCCGCAGTCCGCAGCATCGGAAAAAGGGCACGCAGATGCCGGGATTGTTCGCCGGCGAAGAAGGTGACGCGGAGAAGGTCGAGGCGCTGACGGAGTATCTCGCGTCCTTGAAGAAACCGCTGCCGGTGACGCCGAAGGGAGCCGTGGAAAGCGGCAAGAAATTATATCACGAGGTGGGCTGCGTGGCGTGTCACGAACCCGCCACGGACTATCGGCCGAAGGGATTGGCGGCGGATGCGGTGGTGGACAAGCCGGGGAATTCGTCGGTGCCCATCGCGCTGGCCGACGATTACAACGAGCAGGCGCTCGCGCATTTTCTGGCGAACCCCCTGCACGACCGCCCATCGGGCCGGATGCCATCGATGCGGCTGAGCGCACAGGAGGCGGCCGACATTGCGGCCTATCTGCACACGGGTCTTCCACTGGAAAAATCCAATGAACGCGCGGCGCTGAAGATTCCCAAGCAGAGCGTGGAGACCGGCATGCAGGTGTTCATGCAGCAGGGCTGCACGGCTTGTCATGAAGCAGACAAGAAAGCGTCGGTGCGCGCCTTCAAACCGATGCGTGAATTGGCCGGCGGCAGAGGGTGTCTCGCCTCAGCCCAGCCATCTGGCACGCCGCGTTACGATCTGAATGCTTTCCAGCGGCGCGCGCTGGATCTTGCTCTCAATGCAGTGAAGGCAAATCCGCGGCGAGTCCTGACCGCAGGTGAGAAAACTGACTGGCAGATGACGAAGCTGAACTGCTACGCCTGCCACGACCGCGACGGCAAAGGTGGCCCGGAAGATCCGCGCGCCGCTTACTTCGGCACGAACGACGCGGGCGCGGAGTCACTCGGGCAGTTTGCGACTCTGCCGCCTATGCTCGACGGCGTGGGCCGGAAAATCACACCGGGCTGGTTCGAGAAAATCTTTTGGGGCACCGGTGGCAGCGTGCGGCCCTATGTGGATGTGCGGATGCCGGACTTCGGTCGTGCGCAGACGGAACCGATGATCCCGTGGCTGCTGGAGGCTGACAAGCTGTCCAAGCCGGTGCCGATCGACGTGAGCGGACTTCTCAAGCATCATCGCGCCGAGCTTGGCAGGCAGTTGATGGGGTCGCAGGGCCTTGCGTGCGTCGCCTGTCATGGATTGAAGGACAAGAAATCGCTCGGGCCGCCGGTGATCAGGCTCACTCATTCGGTTGAGCGGCTACAGCCAGCGTACTTCAAGGAGCTGCTGTTGAATCCGCAGGCCACGCAGAAAGGGACGATGATGCCCCCGATGTTCGCCGGACGAAAAAAGGCGGACCAGGAGATCGAGAGCATCTGGACTTATTTGCGCGAGCTAGATGGACAACCGCTGCCGGAGGGATTGCTGTCCACCGAAGATTTTGAACTCAAGCCCGCGAAGGTGGGAAGGCCGATTGTCTTCCGCAGTTTCATTGAGGGAGCGGGATCACACGCGATCGCTGTTGGGTTTCCGCAGGGTGTGAATGCGGCGTTTGATCCGGTGACATGCACATGGCGAGTCGTGTGGCGCGGGCGGTTTCTGGATGCGATGAGCAACTGGCAGAGCCGCGACATGATGCCGATCAAACCTCTCGGCTCGGACGTGAAAACGCTGCCAGCCGAGAACCGGCAGGCGGAGTTCAAAGGCTACCGCCTCGATAAATCGGGCGTGCCGACGATGCTGTACACGCTGGGCGGCAAGGATGTGGAAGACCGGCTGGAGGTGTCGAAGAATGGCAAACGTCTGATGCGCACGGTGAACGGTGTCCAGGCGGAGATAGCATGGTGACCATCACGGCCGCGCTCCTTGGTTTTGAACTCAGGTGTGGGAGTGCCCCTTGGCGTGTGAGTGCGTGGGGCCGTGGGAGTGCCCATGGGCGCCTGACTCGTGGCTCCGGTAGAAGCCGCCAAGAGCGCTGATGAGCATCGGCAAGGTCAGATAGCTCACGATCTGGGCGATGACAGCGTACGTTTCATACTCCATCCCCCACCACATGGGGCGCATGTGCAGGTTGGTATGGTGGGAGTCGAAGGTCTCTCGCCTGACTGGGCAGTAATACCAGCCCTGTACAGCAGCGGGTTCCCATTTCTCTTTTGCCCAAAGGTGAATGAGTGGGACGTGGACTTTGATGGCCATCCAAAAGCCATCGCGCCAAGTCCAGACCGGCTCTCCGTATTCTTTGGCGGGGACTTTTGACTGGAAGGGCCATGCCTCTTGATCGGTGTCCTTGGCGCTGCCGATGCTCTGCCAGCTCGGGCCAGGTGCGGCGCCAGTGCGGTGACTCCAAGGGTTTCTCATTTCGCCCGGCACTGGAGGCGGATGTGCATTGCCAGCAGGTGATGGGGGCGTTGTTATCGCGAGCGCTGCTACGGGTCCCTCCCGTGCAGGATGGGCCGGCGTCGCGGCTTCATGGGATTCCGATGCGTGCTCGTTGGCATGAGTCACAAAGGTGGACGGGTGTTCGACAGAGTCCGGATTGGAGAAAACGGCCAGCCACGAAAAGCAAAAAAACATGCACAGGAAACAAACCAGCGGCCAGATGCGCACACCCGACCCCGCGGCGACGAAGAAGATCCACTTGATCACTTTCATCGGGAGCGAGGCTTCTCCTTCATTGATCTCTCGTGCGCGCATGGCGTAGTAAACCTCGCGCGCCTCTTCCTCCTGGCCTTGGATTTCCAGGGCACGGCGCACGACGGCATAGGGTTCAAGGGAAAACTTTTGCGTGTGAGCCAGGAACAGTGTGAAGCGGTGGCCTTTGCTGCGGTCGTGGAGCCGGAAGGCAGGGCGAATAATTCTGAAACTGCGGGTCGCGAACATGACGCAGACGAATACGGCGGCTGAAAAGTAAACCAAGGCGGCCAATGTCGGCAGATCTGGAGTCAGTCGCTGCAAAGAAGTCCGGAGGACGGAATCGAGTCGGTTAACAAGGGCAGCCGGTTCCATTAGCATCCTTGTTAAGGTTTGATTGGGAGAGCTTTCCGGTGGTCCCCAGCCGAGGCCAACCGCCGAAAGCAGAAACATGAAGGCGACGAAGACGATGGCTGCCAGCACTGTCCACCAACGCACGAGGCGCGTGTCACCGGAGGCTTGCTCGCGCAGCCAGCGTCGGCCCTTCGCGGAGGACAGCATCCCGCCGGTGAGCGCGACGCCGAGGATGATGGAGACGGCGGTTAAGGGCCACAGACCCATCCACTGATTGAACCACAACAGCGCCACCACAAGCGCCGCCACGACGACGACCGCGCCCGGCCAGATCCAACTGGCCGTACTGCGAGCAGAGGCCCATTTTCTCGCGCGCCAGATTCTCCAGCGCTTCTTGCTGGGGTCCGGAGGCCCGGTGTCGGTGTCACCGTCAAATTCGACGTCGATGTGATCGAAGGCAGCGCCATTGAGGTTGAACCTCGGTTCGTGAGCGGCAGCCTGTTCGAAGCGGGAGCAGGCGGCAAAAGCGGCCGGACAGGCCTTCAGGAATTTAGAGGAGTAGCTGACCTCGAGCGTGCCGACATTGGTGTGTCCAAGGTCGATGGTAGGTGTTTCGCTGCGAACGAACGGGACCTGCAACAGGTTTAGCGGCTGAAATAATTCATGGTTTGCCGGAGGAGGCTGACGCAGCACGGCGCAGTCCACCATTTTCAAGGTGCCGGCGATATGGCACCCGCTGAGGTCCAGCACTGGAGTCGGTGGAAGTACAGTCGCATCGCCAATGACTGCTTTGGAAATAGTCAGATTATCCGCTGACAAACCACGAGCCTGCACAGGCGCAGGAGTGCGCATCCCAAGAGCGTTCAGATCGCCTCGGATGCGGGCGCCCTCCAGCTTGATAGATCCTGGCTGAGGCTCGGCAGTGGGGCGGGGCCCGGGCCTCCCTTTGCGTTCCTCGGCCAGCATCGTGACGCGGTCGAACTCAAAATTGCCGCCGATCGTAACGCCCGTAGCGTCGAACGAAATCCCGACAGTCGATCCCTCGAAGTCCACATCACCCCCCACATGTGCAGACACCAGGGAGACGCCGGGTTCCGTCCCCGCTCCCGGCGTGATATCATCCGATCCCAGCGAGTCCGCAGAGGAGCCATCGTTTTCCGGTGATTCGGAGTTTGCCTTTGGCCGTGCCAGTTCGTTAGCGACCCCCGACATGTCGGAGCGGGCGATGCTGGACCGGCGAAACTCGACGGCACCGTCGATCTTAGCCAGTTTCAACGAGAGGCATCCGTGAAGGACGATGCTGGTGCAGCAGACGTTGCCAGTAATGGCGGCACCGTAAAGGAAGAGCCCATGACCGAACTTGCTCATGCCGATCACGGTGCGGACATGCTTCGGGACACGCACCGAGCCCTCACGCAGCAGCCAAGGCTGCCCGATGAGCGCGCCGCCGAGACGAATGTATCGCATGCGCACAGCGCCTTCAAACGACGCGCCACTGATTTCGACATTTCCGCCGATGGTCGCGCCATACAGCGAGAGACTTTTGAGATCATCATTCATGCCGATGTGGGGCCGCACCCACAAGTTTAGGTCATCGAACTCGAATGGGACGCACAACAGATTCGCGCGGATGTTTGCGTTATGACCGACGATCCGGCCTCGTGCCCTGAGGCCTCGCATGGAGAGCGTCCCTTGGATCGTGGTATTGCGGATGCACAGGCTCTCACGGGTAGCGCTACGTCCAAAGATTCGAGACTCAGTCATCAGTTCCGTGCCAAGGTCGGTCTGATAAATGCCGTGGTGTGGGTCGCAGTCTCGAGAAGTGTCTCCGAAGATTTCAGTCCATTGGTGTTGGGACGTACTCGCCTCCGTCTGCCCATCTGTGAGATTTTGGGGGGGCTTATCGCTCAATGCAGTTTTCCTCCGCCAAGCATCTAAGTTGAGATTGCCGCCTATGAAGGCGTTTTCCAAATCGATGCCACCGTGAGTCAGGATGCCGGAAAACCACATGGCTGAGCCGACCTTCGCGTCTTGAAAGTCGATGCTGATCTTCTTTTTCGCCCGTTCATCAGATGGACGCCCCGGAGTGTTGTCATGCCAGTCCAGAATGCCGACCTCTGTCCGAAAGTGGACGCCCGGCGCGTCAGGATGCACCCAGCAATCGGCAAGCACGCGCCCACTGATGTCCGCCATGATCGCATGCAGGCAGGCACCGACCTTTGCGCCGCGGAGATTCAAGCGTCCGCGGATGACGCTGCTGCCGATGGAGAGCGATCCCCGGATGAAGGTCCGGCGGACCACGAAGGGGTGTTCGATGCGGGGACTGCCGTTCTGCGAGCCATTCATTCCGGGGCCGGGGGACTCCGCGCTCACCTTGTTTCCCTGCGGAACCACTTCCGAGGCAAACCAAGGTGAGAGTTCCACGTCCCCATCGACGCGAACTTGACGCATGTAGAGCCGGCCGTAATTGAAATGGAGCCGCTGCTCCTCGGAAATGAAACCAATGTCCACGCCGCGCATGTAGATGCCGCTGCCGACTTCAGAGTCGCCGAGATTCAGGCTGCCGCGCACTACCAACTGGTCGGCTCGCAACGCTCCGAGAACAGTAATGCCATCCCATTTCGCGGAGCGCTGATCAGGAGGCGGTTCGAAGAGATTGGAGTTCCGGTTTTGTTCGAGGTCGGCTGCGTTTCTTGGCAGGTCCACGATGCTGTTACTCACATCAAAATCTCCACCAATCACTGCGCCTCGCAGTGTCAGGCTCTGCTCAAAATGGCAGTTCACCATTTTCAAGGTTTTGCCAAAGCGCGCGTCCGTGCAGTCCACGATCTCCTCGAAGACACAACTGTCGAACGTCACGGCCTCGGGGAAGGTCAGTTTTTCAAAGTTCACTTTTCCCTCAACTCGGCAGTTGTGTACAAGGACGGGACCACCGATGCGGATGAAAATCAGAAGGGCGTCGCTGGTGGTGAGCATCCCTGTGCCAGCCGGGTTGTAGTGCCGCATCCCAGGGCTCACTCGTTTGGAGGACGCATGGACGGCGGACTCTCGTATTGGCACCGGCAACGACCGATGAAGGGGGACTCGGCTGGGAGGCATGAGATGGGATGATGTGGAGAACCAGTTCCCCAAACGGAAGGTGCCAACATGATCTTATTCTCTTCTCAGAAATTTCCGCGAGCGATGCTGGGGTGATGGGGCACCATATCGTTTGCGCTGCGTGCAAACCGGACTCTTTAACATGCGCCCGAGTTAGACGACCGAGCGCTGCCCAACTTGACCTGACAAAATGAAGAGAAAGCAATATTGGAAATCAATGCTGCCGCTGGCGTCGCTGTTCGTGCCTTGGAATGTGCAGGCGAGCGAGCAGGCGACATATTATCGAACCGTAACGTATGAACTGCCAGCCGGCTTGAATCTCGAGGCGAGTGGTCTTGCGCCATTGCCGGATGGAAGGCTCGCGGTGGCGATCCGCCGCGGTGAAGTGTGGATCCTTCAAAACCCGCTGGCTGAACCTGCGACGGCCGAGTCGGTGGGCTATAAACTTTTCGCGAGCGGGATGCATGAGTTGCTCGGTCTGGCCTATCATGAAGGGGATTTGTATGTGACGCAGAGGAGTGAGGTCACACGGCTCCGTGACACTGATGGTGATGGAGTGGCGGACGAGTATCGCAGTGTGGCGCATGGGTGGGGCGTGTCGGGCGCCTATCACGAGTATGCATACGGACCTGTGTTCGACAAAGAAGGCAACATGCACAACACGCTGAACTGCTCGATGGGCAAAAAGTGGGATGGAGCGGGGGAGGAGGGGAAGGAAACACTGTGGCGTGGGTGGTCCGTGATCACGCCCAAAGGAGGCGGAATCGCCCGCGGATTCAGCGCAGGTTTTCGCAGTCCGATCGGCATCGGCTTGAAC
Source organism: Verrucomicrobiaceae bacterium (assembly GCA_031411695.1). Classification (GTDB taxonomy): domain Bacteria; phylum Verrucomicrobiota; class Verrucomicrobiia; order Verrucomicrobiales; family Verrucomicrobiaceae; genus JAIBCL01. The sequence goes on along the minus strand of JANOBO010000176.1, from coordinate 2,715 downwards.
GCCGATGGAGATATCTTCGCCACGGATCAGCAAGGCAACTGGATGCCGACGAACCCGTTGATGCACATCCGCAGGGGAGCTTTTTTCGGCCATGCGGACGCTCTCTTGGATGCGCGACGGCCCGACTCTCCCGTGAAGCACCCGGGCAAGCTGCCTGACGGGATCACGGTCGCGGAGGCGTCAAAGAACGTCCCGGGGTACTGCCCGCCTGCTGTGTGGTTCCCGTATGTGAAGATGGGCCAGAGCACGACAGGCATGAGGTGCGACGAGACAGGCGGGAAGTTCGGACCGTTCGAGAAGCAGATGTTTGTGGGGGAGTTTGTCCTGTCCGGAGTGAACCGAGTGTTTTTGGAGAAGGTGGGCGGGGAGTATCAGGGAGCTTGCTTTCCTTTCGTGAACGGACTGCAGAGCGCGGTGTTGGCGCTGAACTTTCTCAGTGATGGATCTATGGTCGTGGGGCAGTCAAACCGCGGTTGGAACAGCTCCGGCAACCGGCCGTTTGGGTTGCAACGCATCGTCCGAACGAAGACGGCGCCTTTGGAGGTGCGGAAGATGGAAGCGCTCAAGAGTGGTTTTCGTTTCACCTTCACGCAGCCTGTCGATGCCGAAAGTCTGGCAGCGATCACCGGGCAGTCATACACGTACACATTCACCGCAAAGTATGGAAGCCCCGAGGTGGACGTGCGACCGCTGACCTTCACAGAGTCCACCTGGTCCGAAGCCGGACGCGTTCTGGAAGTCCAGTGTGGGGACCTGCGGGAAGGGTACGTGCATGAGGTACGGCTGCCGGCGCTCCGCACGAGAGAGGGCACACCACTTTGGCACCGGGATGCCTATTACACGCTGAATAAGCGGCCGGAATAATGAGGAAAAAACTGTTTTGAGTTTTTTGAACACGTCCTCTACAGGCGGAGACTAAATCCACATACAGTGATGGACGGGTAACACCTCCATGAGCTGGTCTTGAGAGTGATTGGTTGTTGTCGCCGAGATTTGCCTGCAAAAGCGGGTTTGTGTTGAGGTTGATGCCAACAAAAGGAGCCGGGTGGAATCGGGAGCCGCCCGGCTCCAACTTTTTCTGTGGAAGGCCCGGCATCGTGTTCCGTCACGTCGAAGAAGGAATGGTGTGGGTGACTTTGACAAACGATGTCGGGCCGCACCATTCGCGAGCCAACGAGGCCAGTTCGTCGGCCGCGGCGGCGGATTGGGTGATCGCGAAGATGGTAGAGCCGGACCCCGACATGAGCGCCGCCACCGTTTCCCTGTGCTCAAGTAGTTTCGACTTCAGCGTGGGGAGCAAAACGTGCTTCTCAAAGACGGGGCGTTCGAGATCATTTACCATCGTCCCCCACGGGCAAATTTGTGGCGCGTAAAGGACCCCAGGACGTTCCCTTGATGCGGCCCAGCGTTGATAAGCCCAAGGGGTAGGGATGGGGAAGGCTGGCTTGATGATCACCACCGGGAGGTGCCAAGGAAAATGCCACGCCTCGACGATCTCGCCCCGCCCCGAGCAATTCGCTGCTGCGCCCTCCAGCATGAAGAAGGGGACGTCCGAACCGATTTGGCCGGCGAGGCTCAGGAGTTCCTCATTTCGGAGCGGCAAGCCCAGCAGGTGATTCAAACCTCGAAGCACTGCCGCTGCGTTGCTGCTCCCGCCGCCCAGTCCCGCTCCGGACGGAATGCGCTTTTCCAAGCGGATGAGCCAAGGCTGGCGCAGTTGCGTTTCTTGTTCAAAAAGTCGCAGAGCGCGCATGGCGAGATTTGTCTCATCCGTCGGCACTGAGGGATCATCGCAGGTTATCCTCGTGGGCAGACCTTCGTTGAGTTGCTGGATGTCCACAGTGTCGCTCAGGTCGATACGGCACATCCCGGTCATGATCTCGTGAAAGCCGTCAGACCTTTTGCCCAATACCTTGAGGAAGAGATTGATCTTGCCGGGCGAAGGAAGAGTAACTTGAAGCATAAGGTCGGGGCAGGTGATCGCGATTGGTACCTTTGAACAGGTTCACCCACGTCTTCCAATCACGGCAAGCATTCGACCCGTTTTTCCTTTCTCGACGCGATAGGAGTAGAAGCGCGATAGGTCGGACGAAGTGCAAATCCCCGAGTCGTGCAGGTTTTCGGGAAGCACGCCCGCGGCGATCGCTTGACGCCGCACGTCGGCGGCAAAATCGATCTCATAAGCAGGGGGGCGGATGCAGGGGCTCAATTGAACGATGAGGTGTTTTGGATCGCTGCCAAACCTTTGCGCGAGCATGGCGATTGCCTTCCCGGTTATGTTAAGCTCGGTGCCTCTCTTCCCCGAATGCACAATGCCACACGCCCGATTCCATGGGTCAACGATGTAAACCGCGCAGCAGTCCGCGACATAGATGCAAAGAGCTACCCCTGGCACATTCGTGAGGAGACCGTCACACGCCTTTGTTTTAAAAGATTGGCCATCCGCTTCAATGACCGCAACGTGCCCACCGTGAACCTGCTCGGCGGTGTGTTGATAACTCCGGTCGAAACCTAGCTCGCAAACGATTTCCGTGTGCCAATTCTGCAGAGTGGTGATGGCGTCATCACGGTCCATCATCACGTCGATCAAGGGATGGCGAAGGATGAATCCGTGTCCAAATCCCTCTAGGGCGTCAAGGGAGGGAAATGTCATCGTGGCGTTGTGGAGCATGCTCCACGGGTGCCACCAACTACATAATATTGCATCCAGAAATC
>JANOBO010000175.1:0-16744 GCA_031411695.1 Verrucomicrobiaceae bacterium | reverse complement strand
GGAGCGGCTGCCCGCGCCTCTGCGCGATGGCATCCGCGCCTTTTGCGCGCAGCGCCGCGTGCCCATCGGCGTGTATGTTTTTCATCCGTTCGACTCGGAGACGGCGCAGTCGGACAGCAGCACGTACAACTTCATCGTCTGGCTCCGGCATGAGAATGGTGACTTCTACAACGACTTCCGCCTCCTCGTGTCGAAGCTCATCCCGGAATCCTGCGAGACGATCTGCGCCGCCGTCACCAGCGATGACAAGGCGGCCCTTACCTATCTCCAGACCTGCACCCCGCTGTGGCCCGAGATCCCCATCGGCGATGCACACCGCGGGGGCCAATCGCCTGGCTGATCCCCGCCGGGCATGTGCCGTGGCCGAAAAAACAACGACAACAACACCCTCCGCAACCCCTGCGGACGTCGTCGTCCACGCTGCGGCGGCGACCGCAAGCCCTGCGAACGTCGCCGTACTCGCGGCGGCGACGACCGCGACCCCTGCGGACCTCGCTGCACTCACAACATTGACGACCGCGACCCCTGCGGACCTCGTTGCACTCACAACATTGGCGACCGCGACCCCTGCGGACCTCGTCGCACTCACAACATTGACGATCGCATCACGTGCAGTCGTGAATGTCGCGACGGCAATGTGCTCAGAATCAGGCATTTGGCCGCTCCGTGCCCCGAAATCGGGCTCCCGGCTCTGCGGCGGCTATTTCGCCGGATCGCGGGCTCCGTTTGCAGGGGTGGGCGCCGTCGATTCCGCCCGCCCCACGGCCTACGCCTTAAGGCTTATTCCACTCGTGGCGCTGCGGACTCACTCACTCTCATCCCCGAAGCTGATGCCGACGCTTCTCGCCGCTTTCACCAGCTCGTTGTCTTTCTCGACGAGGCGGAGCTTGGAGACGGCGTCTTCGATGGACACGTCACCGACTTCGTATTGCTGGTAGCTCACCATGCGGCCGAACTTGCCGTCTTGGATCAATTGCACGGCCTTCACACCAAAACGCAGCGCGAGGATGCGGTCCAGCGAGGTGGGCGGGCCGCCGCGCTGGAGATGGCCGAGCGTGCATTCGCGCGCTTCCTTGCCGGTGAGTTCCTGCGCGATGAGTGCCACGCGCTCGCCGATGCCGCCGAGGCGGTCTTCTCCGGCGCAGCCGGTTTTCTCGCGCGTGACGAGGTCCCCTTGGTCGATGCGCGCGCCTTCTGCCACGACGATGAGGGTGCTGTGGTGCCCGCGCGCATCGCGTTGATTGATCACCTCGGCCACGCGCTTCATGCTGAAGGGAATCTCGGGCAGCAGGATCACATCCGCGCTGCCGCCGACACCGCCGTAAAGGGCGATCCATCCGGCGTGACGGCCCATGACCTCGAGGACCATTGCGCGCTTGTGACTTTCAGCGGTGGTGTGCAGGCGATCCAGCGCATCGACGACGGAGGCGACGGCGGACATGAAGCCAAAGGTCATCGCGGTGGCGGCCAAGTCGTTGTCGATGGACTTCGGCACGCCGATGACGGGGATACCCTCGCGGAACAATTGCAAGGCGGTCGTCATGCTGCCATCCCCGCCGACGACGATGAGCGCGCCGATCTCGAGGTGGCGCAGCGTGGCCTTTGCTTTCTCGAGCACATCGGCGGGCACGGTGGTGGCCTTCCCTTCCCCGACCTTTGCCACGAAGTGCCCTTTGTTCGTGGTGCCGAGGATGGTGCCGCCGAGCTTCATGATGCCGACGGTGCGGGAGGGGTCCAGCAGGGTATAGTCGCCGGGCGGCAGCAGCCCCTCGAATCCATCGCGGAAGCCGACCACTTCCCAGCCGAGCTTGCTGGCCGCGCCCACCACGCCGTGGATCACCGCGTTCAGACCCGGACAGTCACCGCCGCTGTTTAAGATGCCGATTCTCATACCCTTCCCAACCAATCGCACGGGAGGCGTCCGCAGGCCGTCCGCGACATCTCATCGGCCGGTGAAATCGTTGAGCATCTGCCGCTTGTCCGTGACGGGCCGGCCCGCCGCCAGCCACTGATCATACGCGCCCCAGCCCTGAGCCAAAAGGGAGCGCGCCTCGCCGAACGGATCTCCTGAGCCGAGCACGACGACCACCATCCGGTGGCGGAAGACCACGCTGCTGCCATCGGCCTGCTTCCTCACGGTGGAAGGCTTCTCTGCGGTGATGACCACGCAGCCACCCGAAGCCGGCGTGTTCCCCGTCTTCATCCCGTCGATCCTGTCCACGGCGAGGAGCTGGTTCGTGTTCCGCAGCGTCACGTTTACTTTAGCGCCACCGCGATACACGGTGATGGGGCGCGACGGCTGGTTTGTGTAAAAGCGGAACGACGGCCGCGCCGAAGCGTAAATGGCCATGCGCGTGATGTCCGCCGCAGTGGAGCCGCCGATGGGGCGCGTATTCTCAAAGCCATGCGGGTTCATGAAGCGGGTGCCTGTGGCGCCCTCGCGTTCGGCCAGTGCGTTCATCTGTTTCACGAAATGCTCGAGCGAGTCACCACCCCGGCCCATGCGGCGCAGGAGGTCCGTCCCGACAAAATGCCCGAGCGTGATGGCGGCCACATTGTCGCTCGTCATCATCGTGGCGTAGATGAGGTCGCGCACGGTGACCTGATCTCCCGGCTGAAGATCCGGCGAGGCCACGCCCGCGATGCGTGTGGCGAAGTCCGGCACGGTCGCCAGCACATTCACGCCGACCTTTGAGGCCTCCGCCCAATCCAGCGCCACCATGGTCGTCACGATCTTGGCCAGTCCGCCCACCGGCCGCTTCTGCGCGGCCTGACGCGCGACGTGGACCTTGCGATTGTAGGCATCCACAGCCATCACGGCCGACTCCGCGTTTGCCGTCAAAGGCAATGCAATGCCGGCTAGCAAAACTGAAAGTGTGATGAGCGCCGTCGAGCAATGAATTCTGAATCGATTTCTTCCAAACATGGGCGCTGATACTAGTCGTCCGTCATTTGGCCGCAACTGCGGATGTTCGGACGGGAAACACGCTGAAACTGCGCGGGCTGACGGTGACCCTTTGGCGGGCAAGCACTTGGCGGAAGTGCCCGCTGCGAAGTTGCCTCCTCGGCGGCATCCGCTACCATCCTCCACGCCATGACCTTCACCTGCCCATCCTGCCAGAACCCAGCCGTCGAGGGGCAGACGGTGTGCATCGCGTGCGGCTTCTCGCTCACGGAGGCGGAGCGGAGGCTGGGGATTCCGCCGCAGCTGTCCGCGCCAGTGGCGGACAAGCATGAGCACCTGAGCGCGGCGGAGATCCGGCGCATCGCCTCGCTGACCGATGAGATCGAGGGCAAGTTCCCACAGGTGCACCTCGCCGTGGTGATCGATCACGTGCCGGTCGATGTGTCGCTGCCCGTTTACACTTTCTGGCTCTTTAACCGCGCGGGCATCTCCAGCTCCGTCGAGCGCGGCGCTGACAATCATTTGATCCTGCTGGTGATCGATGCCGGCGCGGCGGCGAAAGGCGCTGCATGCATGATCGGCTACGGGCTGGAGCCCTTCCTGCCGCAGCAGCGGCTCCATGCGTGCCTCGCCTCGGTCTCAGCGGAACTCGCGGCGGGGCGTCATGAAAAGGCTGCGCTCGGCTTTTTCTCCGCCTTGCAATCGGTGCTGCAGGAAAGCTGCGTGCGGGCGGATCAGAATGAGCGGCTGAGGGACACGCCGACCCCCGCGCCATCGGAGCTGGTGCCGACGGATGCGGCGTGAAGCCTGCGTCAGGTCTGGCGGGTCAAGCTCGACGTCACGCCCTCGAGAAAACTCGCGGCCGCCGGTGAGAGCGGCGCGTTCCTTTTCCATACGGCACCGATCTGCCGCTGAATCTTCGGCTCCCGCAGCGGGATGGCGCGCAGCGTGCGCGGCAGATTCAGCGCGGCGAGCTGCGGGATGATCGCAAGCCCGAGCCCCGCTCCGACCAGTGCGCGCACCGTCTCCAGCTCGCCGCTCTCGCACGCGATGTGGGGCTCGAAGCCGGACTTCCGGCACGCCTCGAGCGCGGTGTCACGCGCGCGCCCTTTGTAAAAGACGAAAGGCTCGCCCGAGAGCTGCTTCAGACGAATCTCACGTTTCTTCGCGAGTGGATGCGCGGCAACGGTGAGCAGGACGAAGGCCTCGGTGATCAGCGGTCGTGTCTCGAAGGCGGATTTGTTTGCGGGGAACTGCAGGAAGCCGAGATCCGCGCGCCCTGACTCCACGGTCTCGCCGACGCCTTCGGAGCTGTCCTCGATGAGCTGCATGTCGATGCCGGGATGCTGCTTCTTGAACCCGCGGATCACGCCGGGCAGCCATGAGGCGCTGACGCTCGGGATGGTGGCGATGATGAGGCGGCCGGCGCGGAGATGGATCACGTCGGAAACGATGAGCTTGGTCGCCTCTGCCTGCGCGAGCAGCGCCTCGGCCTTCGGCAGCAAGGCCTTGCCCGCAGCAGTCAGGGTCGTTTGCCGACGGCCGCGAATGAAGAGGCTGGCACCCAGCTCGGCCTCCAGATTCTTCATCTGCAAGCTCAGCGCCGGCTGCGCCATGTGCAGCCGTGCCGCGGCACGCGTGAAGTTTTGCTGGCGGGCGATCTCGATGAAGTAACTGAGCTGGTAGAGTTCCATGGAGCGATCGGGGAAGATGATGCAGTGATTGTATTTTCCAATCGTGAGCATCGGAAAATAATCTTTTGCCAATGGTGGGCCGATGCCACAATCACCGCCGAACCCATCCGCCATGAGCCGTCTTTGCATCCACACCATCACGAACAAGCCCTGGAGCGTCGAAGAGTGCATCCAACGCTACGCAGCGGCAGGCATCGGCGGCATCACGATGTGGCGCTACAATCTCGAAGGGCGTGACATCTCCGCGCTCGGAAAGCAGGCCCGCGATTCGGGATTGGAGATCGTCAGCCTGTGCCGGGGCGGGTTTTTCCCCGCTGCGACCGAAGAAGGACGGCAGAAGGCCATCGATGACAATCGCCTGGCCATCGAGCAGGCGCACAAGCTCGGCACGGACATGATCGTGCTCGTGTCCGGCGCTGTGCCCGGCCAGCCGCTCGCCGAGTCGCGCAAGCAAATCGCCGATGGCATCGCCGCCGTATTGCCCGATGCCGAGGCAGCAGGCGTGCGGCTCGCCATTGAGCCCCTGCATCCCATGTATGCTGATGACCGCAGCGCGGTGAACACGATGCGGCAGGCGAATGAAATCTGCGACGCACTCGGCTCGCCGAAGATGCTCGGCATCGCCGCTGATGTGTATCACATCTGGTGGGATCCCGAACTCGAGACGCAGATCGCTCTCACCGGAAAAGCCGGCCGCCTTTTCGCCTTCCACATCTGCGACTGGCGGACGCCCACCACAGATCTCCTCAACGACCGTGGCCTCATGGGAGAAGGCTGCATCCCGATCCGGCAGATCAGCGATTGGGTCGATGCGACTGGTTTCACCGGCTTCCGTGAAGTGGAGATCTTCTCCAACCGGCTTTGGGCGATGGATCAGGGTGATTATTTGAACCGCATCACGCAATCGTATCAGCAACTCTACTCATAACGCCACCACCATGGAAACTCGTCGCATCGGCATCATCATGAACGGCGTCACCGGACGCATGGGCACCAATCAGCATTTGATCCGCTCGATCAAGGCCATCCGCGATCAGGGAGGCCTGCGCGTTTCAGACGATCTGACGCTGATGCCCGATCCGATTCTCACCGGGCGCAATCACGACAAGCTCGCAGCCCTCGCCGCGCGCACAGGCATTTCCAAATTCACCACCGATCTCGACAGCGCGCTCGCCTCACCCGATTACGAGATCTTCTTCGACGCCTCGGGCACGCTGCAGCGTGCGGGTTTCGTCGAGCGTGCGGTGAAGGCGAAGAAGGCGGTGTATTGCGAGAAGCCGACCGCCGTGCTGACCAGCGAGGCGCTGCGGCTGGCGAAACTTTGCGAGGACGCGGGCGTGAAGAACGGCGTGGTGCAGGACAAGCTGTGGCTCTCCGGCATCCGCAAATTCAAGGTGCTGCGTGACCAGGGATTCTTCGGCCGCATCCTCAGCGTGCGCGGCGAGTTCGGCTATTGGGTCTTCACCGGGGAGCACGAGGACCAGCCGATCCAGCGTCCGTCGTGGAACTACCGCAAGGAAGACGGCGGCGGCATCATCGTGGATATGCTCTGCCACTGGCGTTATGTGATCGATAATCTTTTCGGCCCCGTGAAGTCCGTCTCCTGCCTCGGCGCGATCCATCTGCCGAAGCGCCTCGATGAGCGCGGCAAAGCATACGACTGCACCTCCGACGACGCGTGCTACGCCACCATCGAGACGGAGAACGGCGTCGTCTGCCAGTTCAACAGCTCATGGACCGTGCGCGTGCGCCGCGACGATCTCTTCACGATGCAGGTCGATGGCACCCATGGCTCCGCGATTGTCGGTCTGCGCAAATGCTGGGCGCAGAGCCTCGGCACCACGCCGCGCCCGACGTGGAATCCCGACATCGACCAGCCGATCGACTTCTTCGGCGGCTGGCAGGAAGTGCCGGACACGACGACGTATGAGAACGCCTTCAAGATTCAGTGGGAGATGTTTCTCCAGCACGTCGCGTGCGACACGCCGTTTCCGTGGACGCTGCGGGAAGGCGCGAAAGGCGTGCAGCTCGCCGAGCTTGGATTGCAATCTTGGGAGCAGCGGAAGTGGCTGGATGTGCCGGCTCTGAGCTGATCGGCGTGCAAGGCCGTCCGCGCCAAGCGGCACTTCGGGAGCGTGCGGGCTTTTTCCCCTCGTTCTGCATTTTCGCTCTTGCAAGGGCGTGTGGCTTTTCATAGCCTCGCGATCCTGCATCTGAAAACCACGAACCCATCCTCCATGAAACCAAACTTAAAGTCCATCATCGCCCTGGCCGCGGCGATGCCGCTGATCGGCGGCTTGCGCGCTGAAGAAGTGAAGCCAGCGCAGCCGGGCGGCAAACTGCCGGGCAATGTCGCGATCCAGCTGGTCAAAGTCGCCGATGATCTCGCCGAGCCGGTCAGTGTTGCCGCGCCGAACGACGGCAGCGGACGTGTTTTCATCATTGAGCGGCCGGGCGTGATCCAGATCGTGAAGGACGGCAAGAAATTGAAGAAGCCGTTCCTCGATTTGAAGGACAAGACGATCTCGTCATTCCTCGAGCTGGGCATGTTCAGCATGGCGTTTCACCCGGAGTTCAAGAGCAACGGCAAGGTGTTCATCTGCTACGCCGACCTGTGGTTCAATGGCGCGTCGATGATCACGGAGTACACCGTGAAAAAAAGCAATCCTGACCAGCTCGATCCCGAGAGCGCGCGGGTCATCATGCAGATCGACTTCCCTTACTGCAATCATCACGGCGGCCAGATCGCCTTCGGGCCCGATGGCTTTCTTTACATCGGCGTGGGTGACGGCGGCTGGGAAGGTGATGTGATCGATGCAGGCCAGGACCTCAGCACTTACCTCGGCAAGATGCTGCGCATCGACGTGAATAAGAGCAGTGGCGACCGCGCTTACGATGTGCCGAAGAACAATCCCTTCATCACGCCACTCCAGCAGATGACGCTCTTCGGCGTGAGCGAGGAGGCGTTCAGCAAAGTGCATCCGCGTGCGAAGTCGGAGATCTGGGCCTACGGTCTGCGCAATCCGTGGACGTTCAGCTTCGACAGCAAGACCGGCGATCTTTACATCGCTGACATCGGGCAGAACCACTGGGAGGAAATCGACATGCAGCCTGCGGCCAGCAAGGGCGGCGAGAACTACGGCTGGAAGTTCATGTGCGGCAGCCATCCCTTTCCGATGAAGCTCACGAAGAACGCGGACGGCTCGGAGAAGGCCGTCGATCCCGAAAACTACCCGAAGGTCGGCGTGCTGCCGATCGGCGAGTACAGTCACGTCGATCAAGGCATCTGCGTGATCAACCTCGGCGTCTCGCGCAACGCGGCGTATCCCGAACTCGAGGGTGTGTATTTCGTCGCCGACTGGGGCAGCGGCAAGGTGTGGGGCATGAAGCAGGACGCCGGCAAATGGCAGATGCAGGAACTGCTCGATCTCGCTGATGGGCTGCGTCCCAACGGCTCCGGCATCGGCCCCGACGGCAGCATCTACCTCGCGCAAGGCACCGCTGGCTACGGCGGCAAGGTGGATCCCTATATGGAAGAGCGCGGCGCTGTCTGGAAGATCGTTCCCGCCGACAAGGTCGAGAAGGGCGCCGTCACCGCTCCGCTGGCGAAGAAGTAGATTCGCGAGGCTCATCTCCATTCAGAAACTGCGGTCCGTCGCTCCCTTTCACCTGGGGGCGGCGGACTTTTTTTGGTCTGGAGAAAGCGCGGTGCGCGTTGATCAACGCGCGCTCAACGTCTCCAGCGCCACGACAGTGGCGGCATTGCGGCTTTCGACACCCATCTTCTGAAAGATGACGCCGAGGTGATGCTTGGCGGTCTTGTCACTCATGCCGAGGATGGTGCCGACGTCGGCATTGCTCTTGCCCTGCGCCACCCAGATGAGCACCTCGGCCTCGCGCGGTGTGAGACCGTAGGCGCGCTGGAGAAGGTCGGGGCGCTCGTAGTCGGGATTGAATCCGCTCTTTTCGGCAAGGCGCTGCTGGAGAGCGTCCGCTCGCGCGAGGCGGGTCTGCACGGCACCGAGGAGATCGTCCCGCACGACGGGCTTGGTGAGGTAATCGTCGGCGCCGAAGTTCATGCCGATGCGGATGTCGTTTCGATCACTTTTGGCGGTGAGAAAAATAAACGGCGTGTTGTCGAAGGCATCGTCCTCACGCAGCGCCTGGATCACGCTGTGGCCGTCCGCTTCGGGCATCATCACGTCACAGAGGATGAGGTCAGGCCGTTCCCTGCGGGCGACTTCGATTCCCAGCCGGCCATTCTCTGCGGTGCAAGTCTTGTAGCCCTCCATTTCGAGCAGGAGGGCCACGTTCCGGCGCATGGGGGCCTGGTCTTCGATGATGAGAATCTTTTTCGACATGGAGTGAGGATGGCGGTTTCGGAAAGTTATGCCATCCGACTACAGGCTGATGCCTGCGGGAAGCGCACCTTTGTTGATTTCATCGAGGTGGTGGATCACCGGGCAAGGGTTCGACGTTGGCCCAGAGTTTCAAGTAATAACTGGCTACGCGGCGGACATCGCCGCTCATCGCCTGGCTGTCGGCGCGGAGGCGGGAAAGTTCGAGAATCTCGCGCAGCTCGGGGATGAAGTCGGCACCGGCTTTCGCACGCAGCGCGCGCACGGCATCCATCCAGGCGCTGAAGCGGATGGAGACATCGGCGGCTCCTTCGTAGCCGGGGTCTTGCTCGGGCGTGCTCGAGTTGAACTTGCGGATGCGTGCGGCGATGTCGCGGCCGGCAGCGGCGACTCCGGGAATCAAGTCGGCGCCCGGCTTTTCCATGCGGCCGATGAAATACATCGCGGAAGCAGCACCGCGCGCGGCTTCATCGTAAGGGCCGTCGGTGAGCATCAATGCGCTCATCTCCGTCACAAAGGTCGGCGTGCTGATGATGCGCTGCACGGCGACTTTGCGGCGCTTCTCCGGCATGTGCGCTTCGGCGTATTCCATCCATGCGCTGATGGGCGAGTCAGCAGCGATGCTGTCGAACTTCGCCTGTGCCTCCGCGTCCTGTTGAACTTCAAATTCCTCGGCGGTCGGAGGCGGGGGCGGCGGCGGGATGCGGCGCACTCGGAAGCGGAATGATGACCGACTGCCGGGCCGTGGGGGATCGCCCGGAAGCGGCTGTGGATGCCATTCGCTCCACTGCTCGTGTGCTTTGCCAGGATGCGCGGGCAGCGGAACCACGAAGCCGCCGATGTCTTCAGTCCCGAGCGTTGTGCTCGTCGTGCGGAGGCCGCGAGAGGTGAAGAGGAAGGCTTCGGCGGGAATGATCCAGCGATCATTCTCGAGGCGAGCATCACTGACGTTCAGCTTGCCATCTTGTGAGGCGCGCACGGTGTGATTCGACGACGAGGCGAGTGTGAACTTGCCCTCGCCCTCGGGCTTGGCGTGACCGACGGGCAGTTTGATTTCAAATTCAAACGTGAGTTCCTCGCCATTGAGCGTCGGTGGGATGTCCGCGAACAGGTAAAGCGACAATGCCGCAAGACCCGCGATGCCGAGCACGATGCCGGACGACAAAGCCATCGCTTTCTCAAAGCCCGGGCCATACACCCGCGACACGATCAGCCCGATGACAAAGCCCACGATGCCGCCGAGGAGCGCGTTGAGGATGACCAGCAAACCAGCACCGATGTCGGGGCTCGGCACATGATCCCAGTCTTGATAGGCAACCGTGACGATGCCGGCGCTGAACAGGCCGATGACTGCGGTGAGCACGGCGATGAAGAACGTGTAGAGCTAGTTCATGGAGCTTGGTTTGAGGGCGAGAACATGGGACCTGCCATCTCAGCCGGGCACGCTTCATGGAGTGACGGCCTCGCTGCGCCAGAAGAGGCACATCGCGTAGTAGCCGAACCAGACGAGGAGGAATGGAAGGCAGATAATTTCCATGCTCATGCCGGTGAAGAACATGCGCGCATAGCCGATCATCACGAGTGCCGCTAGCACGCCAATGCTGTGGAGAAACCAACGCGATCCGGGTGTGAACACGGAGGCTAACATCGCGAGCGCGAGGACGCCAATGATGATCTGCCATGGGCCAATCTGCCAGGCCTCCGTCTTCGGTGCGGTGCCTTCGGTGAAGGCTGTGGCGAACAACTTGGCCGTGTAGCCCAGCACCTGCGCACCCTGCTTGGCCGTCGATGCCGTGTCGCGTGCAAACACGACTAGGCCAAGCAGGATGAAGGCACTGAGGGATGCGAGACCCGTCACGATGCGCAGGATGATGAAGATCGCGTTCATGTTCGGGGTAGATGGAGCGCGTCAAACAACGGCAGCCGAATGGTGAACGTGGTGCCTTGTCCGACCACGGAGTCGATGTCGAGCGAGCCGCCGTGCAGTTCGACGCAGCGCTTCACAATGACGAGGCCGAGGCCGGTGCCGGGGATGTCGCCCACATTGCTGCAACGATGGAATGCCTCGAAGAGCCGCGCGCGGTCGCCCTCGGGAATGCCGATGCCGTGATCGATGATGGTGAAGACGGCATCGCTCCCGTCACGCCGCGCGGTGAACTGCACCTCGCTGCCTGCGGCTGAGTACTTCACGGCGTTGGTGATGAGATTGCTGAAGATGTGCCGCAGCAGCGCCTCGTCGGCATTTGCGCCGGAGAGGTCATTCTCCGCACGCCAGATGACGGGGCATTTCCGATTCGTGGCCGAGAGGCTTTCGTCGGTGAGCTTGCCCGCGAGGACGTCGAGATCGCAGGGCGCGGTCTTGCACGCCATCTTGCCGGCCTCGACGCGGCCGAGCACGAGCACCTGCTCCATGAGGTCCGCCATGTGCCGGGTGGCGGAGAAGACATCCTGCTGCAGCTCCTTGCGCTTCTCCTGCGGAAGTCGGTCATCGTAATGACGCATGAGTTCGATGGCGCTCATGATGATGCCCAGCGGCGTGCGGAACTCATGGCTGACCATGGAGACAAAGCGTGACTTCAATTCGCTGAGCTCGCGCTCCTGATCGAGCGCCAGGCTCAGTTGCGCCTGCGTCTCGCGCAGCTCAGCGGTGCGTTCGTCCACACTTCTCTCGAGCGTTTGGTTCAGCGTCAGCATGGCCTCCTCGGCGCGCTTCATCTCGGTGATGTCGTTGTGAATGGTGACGACCTCCATGATCTCACCGTCGTCGTTTTTCACGGGATAAAGCACGCCGCCGATCCAGCGGTGCTCGGGTGGATCGGTATTCACCGGAAAGGGCACCGGCGGCACATGAACGACCTCGCCTTCAAAAGCTTTGCGAATGAGATGCACCGCGCCCGATGCATTGAGGTCTGGATCTTTGAGCACGTTGAAGGCAAAGCCCTGCTCGTCGTTGAGGCGGAAAAGATTTTTCCATGCCTGATTGAAGCGCTTGGCCTGGCCGTCGGGTGAAAAAATCTGCACGCTGAGCGGGCTTTGCTCGAAGAGCAGCTTCCAGCGCTGCTCGCTCTCTCGCGCGGCGTCGCTGGCGGCTTTGAGTTCGGCGGCAGCCCTGGCCTGTCTGCGCTGCGACCGACGGAGCAGCAGCACCCAGCCGCCGAGAATGCCAATGCCGAGCACTGCGAGTCCACCCCAAATCCAGATGCGCCGCGCGATGATCTCAGGCGAGACGCCGAGCGATTTCACATCGCCGGGGGAGAACAGCCACAGTTGCCGCGGGCTGCTCGGCGTCGCGCGATCGACAGCCGCTTGCAGGATGAGATCGTCATCCTTTTTTAGTGTGTCAAAAGGGTGCAGCACCGTGCTTTGATGCACGGCGGTGATGCGGTGGCCACCGGAGGTCAGCAGCATCGTGGTGCGCCACTTGCCTCCCTCGATGGGAGCCACTTGCAGGGTCAGCAGGCGACCGCGCACCTTCACCAGATCGGATGTGTGCTCGCCAGCCACGATCCGCGCAAACGTGGTCTCCACCGACGCCACGTTGTCCTGATGACCGGTCACGCGCACGCTGGCATCCGCGAGATCAAAGGACGCATACCTTTCCGTGGTGAACTGTTGGCCGGCCACCTCCACTTCATCACCGATCTTCAGCGACGGCAGCGGACCGCCATCTGCAAAGGCGATGCCCGGTGGATTGCCCAGTCGCGCCCAAGGCTGCAACAGGCTGATGCACATCGACGCATCTGCACCGCGCACATAAAGCACGGAGCGCTCCTCGCCGACGAGCACGCCCTTCGTCTTCACCAGTTCTCCTTTGGGAATGTGCCCGCTGGCGATGTCGGCGGCCTTGTGCTCCGGCGCGTCGAAGGGACTCTCGGTTCCAAGCTTCACCACTTCCACGAAGAACGGACTCGGAACGATCATCTGCGCTCCGCGAAAATTGAGCGCCAGGCCCGTGGACAAACCGGTGAAACGCAGCCGCGCGCCGAAGAGATCTTTCGGGAACTCATCCAGCTTGGGGCTGCGCACACTGATCGTCGTCCAGGTGCGATCATCGCCCACCGCATAGGTCATGCCGTTGGATTGCAGCATCCACGCATGGACCACCGCATCGAACGTCACCCAGTGCCCTTCGTCGCGGTAAGCGAGGAAAGTGTCGAGCGAGACCTTCTCCGGCTCCGGCACCTTGCCTTTCCCCACCATGCGCACATGGCAAAGCACCATGCCCCAGGTCTTCATGGCATGAGTGGGTTGATCGATCACGGAGCCGACCACCTCGATCACATCGCCGGATTGAAGCGGAGGCAACGGACCGCCGTCACCATAGATCGCATCCGCAGCGCCGGGCGCGCGCGGCTCGGCGAGTTGCAAGGCCGTCGCGTCGCCAGCTTCATCCTGAACGATGAGTGACCTGGATTCCATGACCGTGATGAGCGTGCCGCGTACACGCAGCCGACGCGCCTGCTGCACCTTGCGCGCATTCAAGTCCGCGATGCTGACCAGCGGCGCTTCAAACACATCCAACGTGCCTGGCTCCAGCACTTCCATTTGATCCAGGTTGGTGACGCCCAGAGATTCACCCAGGTGGTTCGTGAAGGTGTTGATGCCTGTGAGTCGGAGCCGCGCGCCGTGAAAATTCGCGGGGAGTTGCTGATGGTCCCCGATCCAAACCGTCACCGTGCTCGCGATCTCAGTTGAGACGATCGTCAACGTGAAGAAGGGGCTTTTCCTTCGCCAGCTCACCAAATGGCCCTCCACGCTCACCCACTGATCCAGTTCTTCAAAGGCATTGAGCGCGCTAAGTCCAATCGACTTCGCCTTCGGCAGCGGCCCGATGGCCCCTGGCACAATCGTCTTCGCAGCGATCATCCGATTGGTGCGAGGACCGGCCTGCCACGAGGACACCATCCCCTCGACCTCCACGCTCTGCCCCATGCGCAAGTGCGGCATCGGCACCGGAGCCATGACGATCACCGTAGCCCGGCCATCATGCACCGAGAGCCGCTGAGGCACCGGTCCCATGCTCACGATCACGCCCTTGAGCTTCACCGGCAGATCGCCCCTGCCCGCATCACCCGGCTTCACGCGCATCACATCCGCCGCCGTCGTGAGCGGCAGAGTCTGCCCATGAGCCGCGCTCACGCTGAGGCAAAGCAGCGCCGCGAGGCAGAGTGGAATGAAACGAGTCATTAGAACGGGCAGACTAGCATAGCTCATCGCGGGTGCGTATCCGATCAAAGACGGATACGAGAGGATCTCGAACCGCACATTTCCACAGCCTGAGGTCCGAAAACCGACTTTTGCAATCTGTGAAAACGTCCGTCACGCCACACACAGCAAATACGAATCACACACAACATGAAGCCAAACACGCATCGCATCACCACCGCCGCGACCCTGCGCGCCGCAGGCAGCCTCACGCCTCCTCCCGGTGCGCCCGCCACGGTAATGAAGACGCTCGATGAGGTCGAGCGCGCATCCCGCTGGTCACCGCCTCGCCCGGTATCACGGTGGATGGCCCACGGGGCTTGCGGTTTCAGTGTAGAACGAAAGGGCGGAGCAGTACAGCAATGAATCCACGCGCCAGCTCGCGGCTTTCGATTTGCAAATCGGGGAGGGCAACACACAGTCGGCTTCCCATGATTCGCGTTTTGTTTTTCACTTTGCTCACCACCGTCACTGCCGCGCTGGCCCAGGCTCCCGCCGGCCATGATCACGGCACCGACATTCCGGGAATCAAAAAAGAAATGTTCGCCGGCATCACGGCGGATGATCTTTTGAAGCTGGGCGACAAACCAAAGACGGTGAAGGTCGTGCTCGTGGCCACTTTCAACGCGGCGAACTACGGCATGAACTTCAACGGCTGGTCTCACGGCAAGGCGGTGCTCACCGTGCCTAAGGACTGGACGGTGAACGCTACCTTCATCAACCCCAGCCCCATCCCGCACAGCGCCCTCGTAATAGACAAGGGCGAGACGAAAAAGCTGCAGGTCGCCGAGCCATACTTCGCCGGTGGCGCGATCAAGGACCACCTCAAGGGCCTGAGCAATGGCAAGGCGGACTTCAGCTTCGTCGCGGATGAGGCGGGCGAGTTCGCGCTGGCCTGTGGTTTCCCCGCTCACTCAGCCACAGGCCACTGGATCACACTGAACATCAGCGCGGATGCAAAGGCGCCGTCCCTGCAACTCGGCGATCTCCCGGCGAAGGAGATCAAGTGATCCTGCGTCTTTGATTTTCCCGAACAACGAAACCACACACACACATACCATGAACAACATCGTCCCACTCATCAGCTCCGCCGTCGCCGGTCCTCTCGGAGTCATTCATCTGCCGCGTCTCTGGCAAAAGGCGTCGCTCGCCAATGCGGGCAAGCTTCACGCTGACTATCCCGGCATCGGCTGCGGCTACGATCAGATGACGCTCGACGCGCTCGGCATCAAGATCGACGACTTCAAGGCCTTCATCGCCACGAAGCCGACGTATGTGCAGCTTGAGACCTGGGTGAAAGCCTATTCACGCGTGAAGCTCACGAAGGCCGACATCTACAAGCACAACGTCGCCATCCAGGGCTATATCCACGACGAAGCCACGCGGAAGAACATCCTCGCCGCAGTCGGCCTGCCAGACGATGGCTCTTGCAACACGGGTGCCATCGACCTGAACAACCTCGACGACTGGCACACCTTCTGGACCGCTGAGCTGAAGTAGCGCGAGCCCTTCAACGACGATCACCACGAAAGGCGGCAGCGATGCCGCCTTTCTTTTTTTCGTCGCGGCCGATGGCGCCGAGGCAGCCATCTGTGGACACCGTGGAGACAACGGGAGGCTGTAGCCGCAGAGTACGCAGCGCCTTGCCGCTCATCGTTGCGACGCGCTCAATCTTCTGCTGACAGCCCGCTTCCCCCCTCGGTGCTCGAACCGGTAACTCACCAAACCGCACACCTGACACTCGTGTCCATTTCGACCCAGAATTGCATTTGCGCCCCGCACCACTCCCGGCATCATGCCCGCCCCATGACCGACTCCATACCGAACGTCCTCGCCGAGCGCTATGCCACCGCACCGATGCGAGCGCTTTGGTCGCCCGAGGGAAAAGTGAGACTGGAGCGCGATTACTGGATCGCCGTTTTAAAAGGCCAGCGTGACCTGGGCATCCCGGTGCCGGACGGAGTGATCGAGAGCTACGAGCGCGTGAAGGATCAGGTGGATCTGCGCTCCATCATGGAGCGCGAGCGCGTGACGCGCCACGATGTGAAGGCGCGAATCGAGGAGTTCTGCGACCTCGCGGGTCACGAGCACATCCACAAGGGAATGACGAGCCGCGATCTCACGGAAAACGTGGAGCAGCTTCAGGTCTTCCGCTCGCTGGAGGAAGTGCGGAGGAAGTCCGCCGCCGCGCTCGCCGCATTCGCGCGGCGTGCAAGGCAACTGCGGGACACGCCCATGACGGCGCGCACGCACAACGTGGCCGCGCAGGTCACCACCGTGGGGAAACGCATCGCCATGTTTGGCGAGGACTTGCTTTCGTCATTTGAGAATCTCGAAGCATTCCTGCAGTCGTATGCCGCGCGCGGCTTGAAAGGCGCGGTGGGTACGAGGCTGGACCAGATCACGCTCTTCGAGGGCGATGCGGCGAAGGCTGCCGCGCTCGATGAGAAGATCCTCACTCATCTCGGCATGCCGCGCTCCTGGGGTGCCGTCGGCCAGGTGTATCCACGCAGCCTCGACTTCCGCGCCGTGTCCGTGCTGTGCGATGTCGCCAGCGGTCCGGCGAGCTTTGCAAAGACGCT
>JANOBO010000174.1:0-3333 GCA_031411695.1 Verrucomicrobiaceae bacterium | reverse complement strand
GGCGCATCCAAAACAAATCTCCCCGCGTGGCAGCGTCAGACGAATGCAAAACCGTACGACAATGTGTTCGGCGCGGGAGAGCTGAACATCCTGAACGCGCATCACATTCTGGTGAAGGGGCAGCAGGCCTCGTCGGCATCTGTCGAGCGCGCGCCGCTCGGGTGGGACTTCACGACGGCATCGAACACCACGGCGCGGCGCTACTTTTTCGCGGTGCCTGCGGGCCGCTTGGCGGACACATTTTCCGCAGCGCTGACGTGGCACCGCAAGGTCGCAAACATCACGTTCAATCCGACGGTGCCCAATCTCACGCTGAAGCTGTTCGCCTCCACGTCCCTTACCCCGGACACATCGCCCATCAGCCAGAGCAGCAGCGGCGTGGATAATGTGGAGCACGTTTTTATGCGCAACCTCCCGGCCGGTCAATACATGCTGGAGGTGACGTCGGACACCAACAATCACGCCTACTCTCTGGCGTGGGAGGCGCGGATCGGCAGCGGGCCTGCCGCAGCGCCACGACGCGATGCGGGCGGGAGCGTGTTCATCGACTTCTCTGCGCTCGATCCGTTTGTGACTTACACAGTTGAGAAATCAGCGACACTCGGCGCCGGTGCGTCTTGGAGCAGTGCTGGCACCTTCCGCACGGCGGACACGATGCCATCCACCACACGCACATGGCAGGACACGGACACGCCATATCCCGGCGCGCGGTTCTATCGGCTGAAGTGGACGAGTGTGCGGTGAATCAGCAGTCTCGTTCGGGGAACCTGCTTGGCCGTAAAGAAACGCCAAACGGAAGTTGAAGTCCGTCAGCCAGCAAGGCGAGCAATCGCCATCTGGGTGAGTGGGCGCATCGCGGCAACTTATCCTCTTTGCGCCTCGTGCGCTTTTTTTGGGCCATCCATTTCCGGCTTTTGGATCGGCGGCCTCGGGATTGGCTCCGCGGGCCGCGCCACAGCGGGGCGCTTAGACAGCGCGAAGTTTTTTTGCAATGTCGATGTGTTGCGAGCCGGGAAGGGCTCGCCTACCCGCGCGCGACCTTCTCACAGGCTTGCACGTCGAGCTTGCCGGAGGCCAGCACGGGGATGTCGGCGACGCGGATCATCTTCTTCGGAATCCACAGCGCGGGCACGCCGCGCTCGAGCAGACGGTAGCGCAGGTCGAGGATGTCTTGAGGTTCGGGGCCGCCGGGCATCGAGGTGATGAGCACCAGCGCTTCGCCTTTGTCTGGATCGGGAATGCCCACGACGGCGATGCGGCGCACGGTCTCGTTCTCCAGCCCCATCGTCTTGATGACGATCTCCTCGACCGTCTCATGCGGCACCATCTCACCGGCGATCTTTGAGAAGCGCGAGAGCCGGCCTTCGATGTAAAGGAAGCCATCGAGATCCATGCGGCCGACGTCACCGGTGCGGAACCAGCCGTCGTGCAGCACATCTGCCGAGCGCTTCGGATCCTTGTGATAGCCCTCGAAGATGTTCGCGCCCTTGAACCAGATCATGCCGCTCTCATGCAGTGAGCGCGGCGCGCCTGTGTCGGGATCGGTGATGCGCACCGCGATGCCCGGCATGAGCTGGCCGACGGAGCCCGGCCGGTGGCTTGGCAGCCACACGCGGCCCGCCGCTTCAGCACCGGGCGCAGGGGGATCGGGCAGGTTCACATTGGAGACGGGCGAGGTCTCGGTGAGGCCGTAGCCTTCGAGCACCTTCTTGCCGAAGCGCGCCTCGAAGGCGTCGGCCACGGTGTTCGGAAGTTTCTCCGCGCCTGTGACCACGAGCCGCAGCGAGCCGAGCTGCTCGCGATGCACGCCGCGCAGATAGCCGCGCAGAAACGTGGGCGTGGCGATCATCACCGTCACGCGGTGCTTCTCCACCAGCTCAGCCAGTTTCTTGGTCTCCAACGGCGTGGGATAGGTGACCAGGTCGATGCCGTGGATGATGGGATACCAGAGCGTCACGGTGCAGCCGAAACTGTGAAACAGCGGCAGGCAGGCCAGGATGCTGTCGCTGCGTTTCAAGGCCAGCCGCGAGCCGAACTGCGCGACGTTTGCCAGCAGATTGCGGTGGGAGAGCACCACGCCCTTCGGGTCTCCCGAGCTGCCGCTGGTGAAAATGAGCGATGCCTCCTCATGGCCGCCGCGTTTCGCCACACCGAGGATCATGGCCAGCACCGCGGCGGGCAGCGCCTTGCTGAGCACGAACCACATCGCGATCTTGCGTTTCAGCGTGGGGAAGAGCCGCTCGAGCAGCACGAGGTGCTTCGTCGCCGGCCAGGGGAACACCTGCATCTTCCGCACCAGCAGGTCGGCGGTGAGAAACTTGTCGATATCCGCCTGCCTGATTGCCGACTCGATGGCCGAGCGGCAGGCGGTGAAATTGATGTTCACCGGCGTTTTGCCCGCCAGCACCACCGCCACATTCGCGATGAACGCCGCCGCGCCCGGCGGCAGGATGATGCCCACGCGCTTCTTGCTCGTCTCGGCCTTGATCACCACGCTCAGTGCGATGGCAGCGGCGAAGAGTTTTTCAAAAGACATCTCCTTGTCGTCCTTGCCATCGATGAGACGGCAGCGCTTGCCATGCATCTTGAAGCCCTGGATCAGGGCCAGCGCCAAATTTCCCCCAAAGAGAGGATTCCGTGAGAAGCACTGCTCCGCCAGCGCGAAGAGGGACTCCTGATACGCCGCCAGCGTCAGGTTCTCTCCCTTCAACACCTGGCCGAATGCGAAGACCGATTCGTCTTCCGCGATGAGCGGCTCGATGGGGAGCGCGACATCTCTTGCGTGATGCACATGCAGCGGCACGACGGGCACCGCAGCCTTCAAGAGAAAGTCTAGCCGCGCGCCCGGCACGGTCGTGACCGGCGCGGTGATCGAGGCCGCTTCCGCAGGCAGGTAGATGACCACGGAGCCATCGGCCATCGCGCCTTGGACCGCCTGCCGATAAGCGCCCGCATCCGTGCTGCCCGGAGCAAAGCTCAGTGCGCTGACGTTTTCCTTTTCCAAATGCGCCTGCACCCGCGGAGTGAGTGCCGCGCCCTCCTCCAAAACATAAACGATGTTCCTCCCAGCCAGCACTTGCTCGAGTCGCAGCAGATCCGCGTGGCTGAGCTGGCTCGGCACCACCATGAATCCGCCGCCCTCAGGCAGAAGCTCGGTGCCGAGAACCGTGAGGTGTTTGGATTTGATGGAAGGGTTCTGGGCCATGGGCGCGGTGCAGGAGAGGGGCGCGCAGTGTATGCCAGCGAAGGTGTGGCGCAAGGGGGCGGGGGTGGGAATGACGAATGGCGAATGACGGGGGGCGCAGGCGAGCGCGTCCCGCCTCGCAACATTCC
>JANOBO010000173.1:0-5049 GCA_031411695.1 Verrucomicrobiaceae bacterium | reverse complement strand
CGGCGACGCCTGCCGTGGCAGGCGTCGTGGCATTGATGTTGCAGGCGAACCCAAATCTGACCCATCGTGACGTGCAGGAGATTCTCGTGCGCACGGCTGTGAAGAACGACCCCTACGATGGCGACTGGACCACCAATGGCGCGGGCTTTCATTTCAACGTGAACTACGGCGCGGGCCTCGTGGATGCGCAGGCTGCGACAGCGATGGCCGGGACATGGACGAATGTGGCCGCGCGTCAGTCGCGCACGTTATCCGCGCCCAGCGTGAACGTGCCGGTGCCGGACTTCGATGAGAACGGCGCCACCCATGCGTTCACGGTTTCAGCGGCGGAGAATCTGCGGCTCGAGCATGTGACGGTGCATGTGAAGGCCACGCACACTTACGTCGGGAATCTTGAGTGGCGTCTGATCTCGCCCAGCGGCGTCTCCGCGCGACTTGCCCGCGCGCGATTCAATGACACGGGCGCTGATCTCGACTGGACATTCATGGCGACGCATTTCTGGGGCGAGCGTTCCGAGGGACAATGGAAGCTCCAAGTCATCGACCGAATGGTGGGCGATGTTGGCGTGCTCAATGACGCAACGATCACGTTTCACGGGACGCCCGTCTCCGGCGGACTTCCGCTCCCGGTCATCACCTCGCGTGTGGTGGTCATCGGCCGCGAGGGCGCCGCGTTCGAGCATCAGATGACTGCCGCAAATTTCACCACCAGCTTTGACGCCGCGCCGTTGCCCGCCGGGATCACTTTGAATCCGGCCACCGGCCTGATCACGGGCACGCCCGCCGGACCCTTTGCGGCCTACTGCACCTTCAGCGCAACGAATGCCACTGGCACCGTGTCAGACTACTTCGGTGAGTTTTACATCCTCGCCGCAGACTCGAGTCTGTCGTCCGCACTGGAACAGCCCGCCGGCCTCAAGATCGTGCCCTTCGGTTTCAATTATCCGTACCGGCAGACCGCAGCGACGCAAGACGGCGTGGATGCGATCCAAACGGGCGAGGTAGATGACGAGGAGTACTCAGGCATCGAGTTCACGGTGAATGGTCCGGCAAAGATCGAGTTTCAATGGAAAGTGTCGTCCGAGAAAAACTACGATTACGTCGTCATCGCCATTGATGGCCAGACGCGGGACTACGCCACGGGTGAGGTGGACTGGACCACGGTCACCGATTTCGTCGGCGCCGGCCCGCACAACATCGACATCTATTACATCAAGGATCAAGGCGTGGCAAAAGGCCAGGATGCGGCATGGATTGACCAGCTCGTGATCACGCCGACGACGACAGCGCCAGACATCACGACGGAAACCATCCAGGCCTACAAGGATGTTTACTTCCGACAGGCGCTGGAGGCCACGAACGCTCCCTCGGTTTACACTTCCGACAATCTCCCCGGCGGACTCACGCTTCATGGGGCGACCGGCCTCATCTACGGCAGCATCGCCGTCATCGGCACTTATCCAGTCACGCTTCATGCCACGAATTCCATCGGCACGACGACTGAGACGATCACGATCAACATCGGCACCGTGGCCGAGGGTCTCGCCGCAGCGCTCGACGCGCCCGCGCAGAGCATCGCCACATCCGGCGATGTGTCATGGACACCGCAGTGGCTTTACGCCCACGATGGGAGTGATGCGGCACGCAGCGGCACAATCGACGACATGCAGCAAAGCGTGATGACCACGCAGGTCGCGGGGCCGTGCAAGGTGACGTTTTATTGGGGCATCTCATCCGAGGCCGACTACGATTTCATGCACTTCTTCATCGACAACATCGAGCAGGACGCCATCAGCGGTGAGGTCGGATGGACGCGGAAAAACTTCATCATCCCGACCGGCCTGCACACGCTGAAGTGGACCTACAGCAAGGATGAGTTCACGCGCTCCGGTCTGGACTCTGGTTTGGTCGATCAGTTCGAGATTCATCACGACAACGACGGCGATGGCTACCACGCCGACAGCGAGGCGTGGTTCGGCACGAGCGACAACAACGCCGGCGATTTCCCCCGGCCCGCCCTTTCTCGTTCCGGCACGGCTGCGTCCCTCCAGTTCCCATCCATTGCAGGAAAGGACTATCTCATTCAACACAGCGACGACTTGAAAAAGTGGACGTCGCTCATTATCACCGCAACGAGCACCAGCACCACGTGGGCGGACCCTGGCGCGAGCGGCAAGGCCCGACGTTTTTATCGGGTTGAGATCCCGTGAATGGCGGCCGCCTTTCGACCGTACATTAACCTTCATCGCAGGACGTGTTTCTCCTTGCAAACCCAACATCGGAGGCTTTACTCCGCAGCCCGCCGCCAGCCAGGCAGCGGGTCATCTCTCACAAGGGGAATGGGTAGGTACCCGAGCGGTCAAAGGGGGCAGACTGTAAATCTGCTGGCTTACGCCTACGCTGGTTCGAATCCAGCCCTGCCCACCACCTTGACAATGAGACAGTTACAGAAGTTGCGAGGATGTATTTGAGATGCCCAACTCCGCCTATGTGCTCAAAATGTGCTCGCTTTCTGCGCGGCAACTTGCATTGAATTTCACGGGTGCGTCGATTGCGTGCGCCACTGGCCAACTCCCTTCAACCGTTGAGGGTGCAAGCCTGCAATACGAATGTCGGGCACTCCGGGGCCGAAAAGGACGGCGCTCAGCTCGAGTTTCGCGTTTTAATCGCTGTGGTGAGGCGGTTCCTCTTCTCGGTCGAAAAAGTCGAGAAGAAACATCTGGACACCTACATGCGGAATTCCGATTTTGGTTTTGCTCATCCTGGCTAATTTATTGCCGAAGTAGCCGCGTGGATAAGCAGGTCCAGTTTGAGGCCGAGCGCCCCCATACGCAGTCACTGCCGTCCGCTTAAATTCGTTGGCAAGTTCAGCGGCACTGTACAGCGTCATTTCGAATTCTTTATTATCTCGCGCGGCTGTGCCCAGCGAGTACAAGGCCAACAAAATAGGGTTGGGGAGGCCATCAAACAGTTTGCCCAGAAAGGCTTGACCCCTCGTGCAACCTCCGTGCACATCACACTCTCTCGACGTGCCTCCAGTTTGTAACGTCGATGTCAATAAATCGGCTGGCACCATGAGGTCATTAACCAAATCGCCCCAAAGAGCCTGAACGAGCTTGGCGGCAAATGCTCGCCTCTTTTCCTGCGGTATGTCGTCGGGCTCGTCGCCCCCCCCGAAAAGGTAGCCGAATATTCGCCCGAGGACATCCCGCGAGGGGGTCTCACCTTGGGCGGTGATTTTGCTGACCATAGATTCGCTGATTTTCGCTTTAATCGCAAACTTCGCCTGAGACCAATTGGCTTCGGTAAGCATCGCCACGCATGCATCTTGGAAAAGGGAGGCCATCGCTTGGTGGATATCGCATTTCAATGCCCCGCAGTCAACGATATATCGTGAATCTTCTAGATCCGTAAAGTTACGCCTTGCACTCATCACGAAGGTGCACGTAATGTGCAAATCCACAATCTATGAAGATCGCGCACCCCCACCTGACGCACGCCCCCTCGCTAGAGTTGGGACTTATTGACCGGCTAACCCTCGCCGCCCGTTGGCGGTGCTCCGTGATGTCATTGAAGCGAATGCAGCGCGACGGACGCTTGCAACCGGTGACGCTGGGTAAGCGTCTCATCAGGTATCGGCTGGCCGACATTGTAACAATCGAGGCGGCCACCAACCCCGGCGTCGTGCAATTGAGCAACCGATAGATGCCGCTCTGAAATCTGCTTCGATTCCACCCATGCAACCCGACACACTCGACGAACCCCTCACCGCCTCACCCCAGCGCCGAGCACCGTACCGACCAGTGATAGACAAGATGGTCGCCAAAGCGCGCAAGCCCAAGGGGGCGCTCCCAGATCTGTTCTCCCAGACGTACGCTTACGCCCGGGCTGACCTGCCGCCAAGTCTGGGGAAGCTCGACATGCTCCACGAGATATGCCGCGACGAAAAAACTGCCTTCCCGCAGTACGTTTCCGAGTCCTACGAATGGCGCGACAGCCCAGGCCGCAGACGGGTCGGCAAGTTGGTGCGTCAAAGGCTCGGCAACCACGCGCGAACTGTGTTCGATGTGGTTGCCGGCTTTTCCAAGCAGTTCCAACTCGATGAACCGGGTATCCTCAGGGATCTCAACTCCGATGGTGCGGTGGACAAGACCAAGCCCCACCAAGTTCACATCGGCGACCGAGAGCTGTTACAAGATGGCTTGGTCGAGCGCATACCGCTCCGGCGTTACGAATTTAAACCTCCGGTCCCGGGCACACCCAAACGGCGGCGCTACAAGGAGGCCGGGAAAAAAGGCGGCTCCAGGGCTGCCGGATTCACTTTGCGGCTCAAGCACCGCTCGGAGTGGCCGCAACCCTTCAACCCCGAAGGAAAGACGCGGAAGGCTATGGAGGATCAAACCGGCTACTGCAAAAAGCAGGGCCGCGTGGTACCGACCGGGAAGGTCGATCGCCCATTCCGGACGGGTATGGCGCAGAAAATCTACATCCTGGATGTATTCACCGGGGAGGTGATTGAGAAGGCTACCAAGGCGGTCGTTTTCATCATTCATCACCTGGATCGCGATGCGTGGAAAGCGCACCGTTTGCTCAAACGCCATGCGGTCAGCCAGTCTGGAAAAGTTTGGGGTCAGGACCCCGGGTACGTATATAATGAGATAACAGAAGGTGTAAAGAAATCCGATCCTAAAGTCCTTCCAGAAGAGACTTTGGAAAAAGCCATTTTTTCAGAACCAGAAACCCCGGTTGTAGGTGTGGTGGTGGTCGCGCAGCCCGGCTCCGCCGGAACGGCGACATGCCTACCGCCGCCGCCACCCGACGTCATGCCCGACACAGCACCCCCGGAGCCACCGGCTGACGCCGGCGGCGGGGAAGACGAAGCCGACGGCGCCTTGTTCGACGACCTGATGGACCTCGAGCCCGAGCTGCGTGCGCTGCACGCAGAATTCCGCAAACACGAATCACCCCGCGCGCCCGGAGAACCCGAAGGGTGGGGACCCGATTTCCTGCCGGAACACAACCGCTACCGCGCCATGTTTACCGGCCAAG
>JANOBO010000172.1:0-10698 GCA_031411695.1 Verrucomicrobiaceae bacterium | reverse complement strand
GCCGGTGACCATCAGCACCTTGAGAGGTTTGACGTCCTCCGCCTGGACGACAATGGCGGCGATGCACAAGAGGGGGATGATGAGGATGCGTTTCATGAGGTCGAATTGACGGCTGAGATCAACGTCACGCTTGCCGCAGTTCTCTCCGCCACGTTCGCGCGCCGATTCCTTGGCGAGGTTACGGCACTTCTTCTCCCGAGCCGACGTAGTACCAGCCTTTCACCCGCCCGTTGAAAACCAACGCCTGTGCCTCGACCGGCATCGGGCCGAAAATGGTGGTCGCATCGTAGTTCACCTTGATGGACCACCCATCCTTCCCGTCAATCTTCGCGGGCATCGGAAGGCCCCATGAATGCACGTTCTTGGTCGTGACTTCAGTCACCTGGCCTGAAGCCATGCTGGCGAGCAGGACGGGATAAGTTCCATCGGCAGCACGCACCGGCTTGCCTTCGGTGTCAAGGCTGCCAGTCGGCGCGACCGAAGCACCTTGGGCCTTCATGTTTGCGATCTTCCGTGCGTACAACTTGCGCAGCATGTCCGTGCGCTGCGGCTTCCACTCCTCGTAGGCCGTGTTGAGAATCGACTTGAGATCTGTGGCGTCGAGCGCCACCGCCGCGCGCGCAGGTGACGTTTCTGTCGGAGCCACGGTCAGCGTGCCATTGTCAAACGCGAGCGCCACTGCAGGCGCGCCCGCCGCGACCTTCGCGGATCCCGCGCCCATTTTGAACTGCACGTCGGTCTTGAGATGGATTGGGCGAGGGAATGCGCTCGCAGGGATCTTTGTCCAGTTCGCCGTGAGCACCTCAATGGGATCATATCTGGGCGGGGTGAATCCGTTGCTCTCTGGCGGGGGAGTTGCCGCTGTCGGCGGTGGGGGAGCGACGGCTGCGGCAGAAGGAGGCGTCGCTGGCTGTGCTTTAGCCCCTGACGAATCAGCCTGCGGCGCGGCGGCCTGCGCCGGGTCGGCCGGACTCGTTGGCGCGGGGACAAACTGCACCGGCTTCTCGGGAATGATGTCGAGAGACTTGAAGACGACTTTCGAGCCTGCGGGAGCAACGAAGTAATCGTAGGCGAGGAAGGCGCCGCCAAAGATGATGAGAGTGAACAGGAGGGCTTTCATGACGTGGGAAAAGTTGACCAATCAACTGCAACAAGGAAGACGACTCCAGCCGGAGCCAACGGGGCCGCTTCACCTACGACGCATGCGAAGCGCATTTATTGGCCCGCCGCTCAAACAAATGCCCCACTCACCTCCAACGGAGGATGCAGTCCATGCCTTGAAGCGGAATTCGCGAACGCTTACGCCACCAATGGCGCGAGCTGGTCCTTGCACCATTGGCCGTTCTGCTTGGTCACACCGTCCGGATCTTCGACGGCCGCATGCGCCTCGTCCTCGCAGATGATCCACCCTTCGTAATCTCGTGCCACAAGCCATTCGGTGATCTTGTGGAAGTCCAGCTTGCCCGTGCCCATCTGCGCCCACGGCTCCGCACCATTACCGGAGAAGTCTTTGTAATGGATGTGGTTCACGAGGTGCTGCCACTTGTTTAATGTCGCGATGACGTCCATGCCGCCGCGAATGATGTGCCCCACGTCCGGAGTCCAGCCGGTGACGGAAGGATCCAGGCTGCTGAGCACGACATCGTAGTCCTCCTGCGTGCGCACCAGGGATGCGGGCGGACTGTTGGGATGGTATGAGCACTTGAGGCCGGCATCGGTGCCACGCTTCGACACATTGTTAACGTTGCGCGCGACATTGAGCCTCCGCCGCTGCACATCTTTCGTGCGGCCGCTCGGCAGCGTGACGGTGCCGAGCATCGCGCCGGGAAACTGCTTCAACAGGTTGATCGTAAAATCCGCAGCCTCCTTCTCCGCCGGCGTTTCTGTCTCGCCATCCCAGGCACACACGAGCGCGAGGCCGGCCAGCTTGACGTTGTGCTTGTCGAGCGCATCCTTCAGCCGCTTCGGATCGCAAAAATCTCCCAGCCAATACTTGGAGCAGCCAAGCGCGCTCTCGGAAATCTCCAGCACCATTGGCTCGATGCCGGTGAATCCAGCCTCGCCTGCGACCTTGATCATGTGGTCCAGCTTGTTGTCGTAGCCCTTGCCGGTGCCCTGCATGAACCAAGTGTAAACTTCGGACCCAAATTGAATTTTTCCCATGATGACGGTGGTGTGTGGTTGAGGATGTTCTCGCGCGGAGGCGCAAATTTGAGCCGAGGGGCGCAGCCTTGTCCAGCGCGGAATTCACCCCTTGCAATGGCGTGCGATGAGGGTGATCAAACGCTCCGATGGCCGGCACCCCAACGTCACATCCCATCGCCACCGTTGGCGCATTGATCGCAAACCGGCGCGGGGAGTTGCTCATGATCCGCACGCATAAGTGGAGCGATCTCTGGGGCATTCCTGGCGGCAAGATCAAGGGTGGAGAAACCTGCGAGGCGGCGCTGCGCAGGGAGATTATGGAGGAGACGTCTCTCCGCTTGGAGGACATCCGGTTCGTGATGATCCAGGACTGCATCGAGCCGGCTGAGTTTGAAACTTCCGCGCACTTTCTCTTGGTCAACTATGTCGCGCGCACCTCGGAAGATACAGCGACTGTCATTCTCAATGACGAGGCTGAGGAGTTCCGATGGCTCACTCCGGAGGGGGCGATGGGCCTGCCGCTTAACCAACCCACCCGTGCCTTGATCAACGAGGCAACAAGGCTCGGCTTTCTCTCTCCCGCCCGCACGCGCCGTGATGAAATTCGCCTCATCGGACTGGATCTCCCGGCGCACATCGGGGTGCCAGATGAAGAGCGCGCGCTGGCGCAAAATCTCCATGCCGATGTGATTCTCGAACTGATGCCAGGCTGTGAGGAGCTGAAGGACGACCTCGCCCGCACGATCGACTATGCGGCTGTGGCGCAGCGGTTTCGTCAACTTGCCTCCGCCACACCGCGCAGACTCATCGAAACACTCGCCGCCGACATCGCCGAGTGCGCGCTGCGGGAGTTCGGCGCGATCTGCGTCACCGTCGAAATTCGGAAACGCATTCTTCCGGGCGTGGACCATGTGGCGGTGAGGCTGACGAGAAGCGTATGGAATTCATCGGCGAATCAAGAAAAGCTTGTAGTAGCAGCGAACGGATGATTTGCTTGGCGGCATTCCGCCAAACTCCCGGGAGCGGAACCGACCACCGAATGAACGACCAACCACCGACCATCAGCAGTGCAGACAGCGACCGCGAACTCGTGGCGCGGGCCCAGCAGGGAGACACGAGGGCTTTTGATGATCTTGTGCGGAAGTACACTCCCAAGCTGTACGGTCTGGTGTACAACATGACCTCCAACCGGGAGGACACCGCCGACTTGTTGCAGGACATTTTTGCCAAGGCGTACCGCTCGTTGCAGCGCTTCATGGGCAAGTCCTCGTTTTACACATGGATCTATTCCATCTCGGTGAACATGACGCTCAACTTTTTGAAAAAACGTGGTCGTTACACCAAGGTCAGTCTTGACGATGTAGATACCGGAATTCAGAACGATCCGAGCTTCATTGAGGTGACCACCGCGGCGAAGAACACACTGCGTGAAGTCAACATCCACGAGCTTCAGAAAAGGTTGAACGAGGCAATGATGAAGCTGTCTGAAGACCATCGAACGGTCGTCACTCTGTACGATGTCCAGGGCCTCCAGCATTCTGAAATTAGCCAGATACTCGGGGTCTCGGAAGGTACAGTGAGGTCACGTTTGTTTTACGCCCACCGGCAACTGCAGAACTATCTCGAAGACTTCGTTAAGTAATGGTGCGCGATATGCTCCCACAATCCAAACACACATAACGCCATGGACGAGTTCGAAAAACTTCAGAAACTGATTCGCTTGAAAAAATACGAGACCCCCGGCGAGGACTTCGTCGAAGATTTCCTCTCGAAGTTCCGCGAGCGCCAACGCGGTGAGATGTTGAAGCAGTCGGCTTGGTCGTTGTTCTGGGAGCAGTTGAAGATGCACTTCACAGAGGCGCCTGCGCAGAAGTGGGCTTTCGCGACGGCAGCTATCGCCGCAGTGGCCCTCAGTGCCTGGATGATGGCCCCGCGTTTTCAGCCTGCCGCAGAATTGGCCTCGCGGGCTCCCGCCGCGAAACCGATGACGATCAGCATCGCCACCGATAGCACCGGCAAGAGCCTGCAGGGATTCAGCGTCGAGACGATCCGCATCATGGGCTCCATCGACGTTGAGGTGGACCCCGGTCTTCTGAGCAAGCATTTCACCGGCGGCTATGAGCAGTTTGTCATCGTCCCTCAGGCGGACTCGACCAGTTCCATCGCAGTGCCTTATGAGTTCGTTGATTTCGGCGCAAAGCCGGATGTTCGATAGCAGGCAATGCGAGGCTCGCTCACTTTCCTGAGAGCTCACCCCAGTTTTTTAGCCCTGTGATCGGCAGAGCAAATAGCGCCGCCGAGGGCCAGTCCGGAGTGCCCGCCTTCTGGAAGAGATCGTAGATTTTCTTTTTCCGTGCCGGGTCAGAAAGAGTGCCCGGTTTGTTCTCCCAAAGTCCGAGGCGCAGGCCGCCTTCCCTAGCGTGATCTACGTGACGATGCCAGATCAATGCGTCAATCCCCGATTGACGGATCACCTTCTCCCACGCGTAAGCAAAGCCGGCTGCCTGAAGAACCTCTCCGTCGGGTGATCGCGGGCAGTTTGTCCCCTGCTCGCTCAGGATGATGCGCCGTGGCTTGCCTCGCCAGAGCAGGTCGGGCTTCTCCATGTGTGCGCAGGCAACTTCGAGATTTTTAAAGGTGATGTGTGGCGAGTCGTCCGTCGTCCACGCGCTCTTGTCCAGCCAGGTGCGCGGGTTTCCCAGATCGTCCGGATACGGATGATGCGCGACGTGCCACTCGAAGTCGCCGCGCTCACGCGCGACGCGCGCGAAGGTGTCGAGGAAGTCGCGACCTTTGTATGCCTCCAGCTCGCTGATGCCGGGCATCGACTTGTTCCAATGATGATCGAACGAAAGGTAGCAACGAGCATTCGCGGTGTGCTTCATGATCTCCTCGTGCGCGGCACGCACTGCCTTCTCGTATTCGGAGCATGCCTCCGCCAGAGGCATGTTGCCAAGATTGTACCAGAGCCACTGCGAATTCACCTCATTGCCGATGATCCAGCCCCACACGCGCCCGTGATCAGCGTGCGCGCCGCCGTAGCGCTCTGCCACGAACGA
Organism: Verrucomicrobiaceae bacterium; assembly: GCA_031411695.1. Lineage (GTDB taxonomy): Bacteria > Verrucomicrobiota > Verrucomicrobiia > Verrucomicrobiales > Verrucomicrobiaceae > JAIBCL01. The sequence continues at coordinate 5,494 of JANOBO010000172.1, read as the reverse complement.
GATCAGCGCCCGGTAGAGACGCATGCCATCATCCGTCGCGGTATTGAACGCGGCGATGGTGTACTTCCCGTCTGCCTTCGCCTTCGGATGGAGCAGCAGCGCGTCCTTTGCTGCATCCTTGGTCGGATAGGCGAGAAGGATGAAATACACCGTGACCCCCGCGTCCGAAAGCGGCTTCACATTCGCGTCGAGATTGCGCGCGTAGTTTTCGTTGATCCAAAAGTCGCGGCCTGCGTGCGTGAACTTCAGTGCGCCACGCTCCTCTCGCATGTGGAACAGCGCGCCCAGGCTCACGTTCACCGTCGCATGACGAACCCCTAGCGAGATCGCGTCATCGACCATCTGCACCTGGATGCCCTTCTTTGTCGTGGCAGAAGGAAACGGCGCGCTGTCTTGCGCTGTGAGAAGGGTGGCGCACAAAAGGAATAGAAGCAGCTTCATCTGTGCGCGCCTTATAGTCCGCCTCGGGCTCCGCACAACTCGGATGTGTCTGCCTGCAAGCACACGCTCACAGCTTGCACCCGGGTCGGATCCCCATCCGCCCCGTCATGGCGGCGGGGTAAGCGTGAGACGGAAAAAACAGGGAGCAGCCAATGCCTGTTGCACCTCGATGAACCCAAAAGGATTGCGATCCGGCAGCGTGATTGTCTGCCAGTTGGTGAGATCGCCAGAGCATTGCACACGCAACCGCCACTCTTCAAAGCCAAACGCGTCAGGAGCCGCACGAGTGAAACCCGGATGCGGATGGAACGAGTAGCTGAAGGAAGGGCCGTAGCCATTGTCGCTCACCTGTCCTAGCGGCAGGCGGTGCGCTCTTGCGTCCAGGCTGTTTTCGTTGCCGGATCCAGTCAATGGGTCCGAGCCAAACGCCAGTTCAACGAGATCGCCAAACCCATCGCCGTCCGCATCACTGATGAGAGTCGGCGAGAGACCAGGATAATCCGCGAGCAACCTCTCGAACAATCCGAGTGGTGCGGGCGCGATCTGCAAGCCGACGGCGGAACCTGCGGGCCACGCCGCGCCGTCCGCAGTTCCGTATTTCTGCACCCGTCCTCCGGCATCAGTCAGCACCACAGACACTTCCGCCCAGGTATCCGGACCAGGATTGGGCCATTGCGGAAGTGGGAGCACAAGCGTCTCTGCGTGCGAAGCGCTGCTGGTGGAAAACAGCACGCTGGTGATCAAACGTCCGAGGCTGTCGCGGATTGCCACCGTGCCGCTCATGCCCTGCTCATCATCAACCACAGCAAGCGCGCACGTGACCGTGGCTGGACCTGACATCAGATCGACGCTTGAAGGCGAGATCGAAAAACTCGTGAGCGCTGGCGCGAGCGTGTCAGCGGCAGTCCGGTCTGCGACATTGAACGGGCCGAGCAACACAGCGCCCGCCATCCCCGAGCCATCGTTCGATTTGAGCCGAGCATAGTGAACACCGCCGAAACCGAATGAAGGCAGCGCACGCGTGATGAGATAGTCGCCGCTGAAATCATCACCTGCGATCCTGTCGGCTGAAGAAACCGGCCACGAGCGTTCGACCACGCCGTTTACATCCAGTAGTTCAAGTTGCCCGCCGAAAAATCCAGAAAGCGCGTCCGCGATTTGGGCGGAGACACGCAGGCGGCCATGCGGCGCATCCATGGATGGCGCTTCGATCATCGGCACGCCTGCCGTCACCGCAGGCGGCACGATGTCCGTCAGGCCAGACTGCGTGACAACGCAATTGAGCGGCATCGAATTCGTGAAGCTCGGGTACGAGCCGTTGATGGTCTTGAGTTCATTGCGAGCCGCATCGCGCAGGCGAAGACGCAAGGTGCCCGCCGGCCTCGCCGACAGATGCGCCGGAACCACGAGAGACACCGCATACACGCCGGAATGCATGTCCCCGCTGATACGCGCCGAGCCATCAAACTGCGCCACGGGCCACTCGCGCGCCGACTCGGCATTGGAGACGTACCCGCTGAAAGCGTTGTCCTGGAAGAACACAGCGCCGTCCGCAAAACCGGAGCCCCCGGAATCTTCAATGGCCATGCGCAGGCTCACGGTCACATCCGTCCCATTGAGATCGATCACGGCCGGCAGGCCGACGAGGTGGTCGAGCACAGGCGCGCTGTCGTCCCCAGACCAAGCTGAGAGCGGTGGAAAATTTGCGGCACTGCCTGATGCGACCACGCCGCCCTTCGCATCGCGGATGGCGATCTGCGGCTGCGACAGCGTCGCGGCAAGTGAGTTTGAAACCGGAAAGCTGACCCGATACACGCCGCTGAACGCATCTCCCGAAACGCGATGACGATCATCAAACTGAATCAGCTGAGCGACTCCGACGGGTGAACCGTACGCACTCCAGCTTCCAACCAACAAGCCATTCGGTGAATTGACAGAGACCAAGGCGTCGAGCTGCCGCGCTCTCGTTGCCAAGGCAGGCGTGAGTTCCGTGACCGATGCGGACACGACCTGCGGCGGTCCGAGCGCGGGCTCGATGCGCAGCACCGCGTCGCCAGATGGCGCGCCGGCGGCACTGGATAAGGACGTCGCCGCCAGATGTACCACGTACGGCTGACCGGCGGTCATCAGACACAGCACTCGGCTCACGGGCGGCGGCGCAGGCGTGCCTACAGGGAGAACCAGACTTTGAATCGACGCACCGTTTTCGGACGAGCCAATGAAGCTCCCGACGCTCCCCGACGCCGATGAAAACACGGACAGCGATGCCGCAAACTGCGAGCCCTGTGTGTCGAAGGAAACCCACCCGCTCGACGGTGCCGTCCACAGGTACCAGACGCCCGGCTCGATGAAGCTGCTGTTCGGTCCGGTGGCAAAATAGCCCGCCTTCCCACCCGGAAGATAAAACGGCGCTGTCGTGATCGTGCCTGCGCCGCCGATGTCCAACGCCGCATCCGCCGTCGCGTGATCAAAGCCAGGCTCGCGCTCAAGCCGCCAATTCACCACGCCCTCCGCATCAATGCTGGTGCCGATGCGGATGCTGTAGGTCCTACCTGCCGTCGCGCGAAAGCGCAGCGGCACATCTTGCGTGAGCGACGATCCCATCGTCACGCCATTCTCCATCACGCCGGCTTCGAAGCTCACACCGCCCGTGGTCCTCTTCGCGCCGAACCAGCCGCTCTGAGGCGCCACCCAGTTCCACCAGACGGATCCCGGGCTCCGATAGTCATCATCACCGGGGATCGTCGCTTCACTTGAAGCATCCACAGTCGTGCCGGTCACGTTCAGCGGATGTGATGAAGGCAGGGCCGACGCTGCTGCACGCATGTCGTTCACCGGCGGGGACATCTGGCGCAAGCTCAGTGTGTACGGCCCCTGCCCGCCATAGCCACGACCGGCGACGCGCAAATAATACACCACGCTTTGCGTCGCCGGCCATCGCAGCCTCACCGGTGGCGGATCCGGTGTCTCGTTGTTCGGAAAGGTCGTGTCGACCCCCGCCACATTCGTCAGCGCGTCGATCGCCGTGCCACTGGAGATGGTCAGATTGAGTCCCACCGCATCGTCCATCACCAGCTCATACCGGCCCGTGGCCGGAGCCGTCCATCGGTGCCACACTGTGTCGCCGGGCGAATAGATGCTCGCCACCGGCTCCCCCGGTTCATTCGTCGCGCAGATGTTGTTGCCACTCATGCTAGCGAGGGTCGAGCTTCCGAAATCGTGGGCGTTGGCGAAGTCGTCATTGGGCGGCGAAGTGGGGGCAGGCTCCAGCAAAAAGTTCAGTTCCACCGGCCCGTAGTTTCCCACCGCCGCGTTGGGCGCTGGTTTCTCTTCGGCTGATGCGCTGCCAGACACCAACAGTCGGCTCGGTGTGATCCCGGCCTGAAAATAATAGGTCTGCCCCGCAGTTGCGCGCAGGTGACACGGCTGGTGTACGATCCCCAGCGGCACCGCGACATTCAGACCTGCGGCCGCAGCCGAGACGCCTTGGAAGACTCGGACTTCCGGATTGAGTCCAGTCTCGACGAGTCCGCTGAAACGCTCCCACGACGGCGTCGATGTGGTGGCGCGAAAAACGCCGCTTGTCGGCGCCGTCCAGCGCACCCAGAAGCCCTCGCGCAGAGCCCCCGGCTCGCCGCCCTCCATCGTCATTTCCCCCAGCAGATTTGTGTGTGTGAAGTTAGTCGCGGATCCCGCGTCGATCGCATCGGCGAAGTGGTCGCCCGCGATCGCCGGCTTCACATTCACGGTGACGTTTACGTCGATGTTCGTCAGAATGCGCAAATACACCACTTCACCAGCGGCAGCATGAAAGGTGACGAGCGTCCCCGGTTGGATGCTGATGACGCTGGTGTCAGAGCGCGGTTGCACGCCTTGGATCGCGGAGGTCAACGCGCAAACCTCCGCGCCCTTTAGCGCATCCAGGACACAAACTGAGCTGCACGAGGCGCTGAACCATCCGGCCTGTGTTGCCGTGTAGCGTAGCCAGACGCTCGCCTGCTTTCCATACGTGCCCGGTTCCCCCGGCTCCAGCGATGCACGAGCCGCCGATACCGTCTGGGTGGCGCCGAAAAACTCCAGCGCGTTGGCAAAATCATCGTGCGCATTTCGACCCGTCATCACCTCAAGTTTGAGGTCAAAGCTCGTCCGCCCGACGAAAGGACTGGCCACCGCGATGAGATAGCGGCTGCCGGCCAGCGCCTGAAAACGCGCCCGCGTCACAACCCGTCCCGTCGGAGTTTCGGAAAAAGCGCCCTGCGCCGTGAGTACCAGCGCGTCACTCCCCCCATCGCGAAACACATAAAGCGTCGCACTCGCAGAGGACCCGGTCGGCTTTGCATGGCCGAGCATCAGCTCCATCGGCATCGCGGCAGCGGCCGTCCAGTCATACCACACCGTCGCAGACAGGCTCGGCGTGATGGGCGCGTCGCCTGACTCGCGTGTCGCCCCGATCGTTGTGCCGGTCGTCGGCTCCGCCACTCCGAGTGCTGCTGCCTGCGCGCGCAGGTCATTTGGAGGCGGTGCCCCATCCGCAGTCTGCACGAGAGAAGACCAAACCGCCAACGCCCCCGCCAACCGCTTCGCACGGCCACCCCGGAACATCGAGAACCTCATCGTCATTTTTGCCACAGGCCACCACCTTACAAACCTCATGCCCGCAACGCAAGGATCGGGAAGAACGACTCAACGTCCCGTTCAAGCATTCAATGCAGGCCCGGAGTGCCAATCATCATTCCACGTCGCGCTTCCGCGCACTTTTCCTTTTTGGCTTATCGGCCGGCTGAGCCGGCGGCGGATCTGCCTCACCCATCTCAATTCCAAACAGCGCGCTCAAATCCTCGCCGGCCAACCCTTCATCTGCGGCGGGAGCGTTCGTCAGAGCCGTCGTCGCGATCAGTTCGGTCGGGTCGGCGCTACGCAGCACGAAAAACAAGTCTGGTTGTGCGTCGAGCTTCACACCCACACCGTAAAGCGTCGCCGCCACATGCTTGCACATCTCCGCATCATCCGGGCATGAGCAGGAAAACTTGATCTCCTTCGGCTTCGGAAACAG
>JANOBO010000171.1:0-20687 GCA_031411695.1 Verrucomicrobiaceae bacterium | reverse complement strand
CACATGTGCCTCCCGGCACAAAATCAGTAGCTCTCCGACGGCTGTTCAAAGAGCATTGGAAGCCCTGATCGATTGCCATCTTGTCCGGCCATCCCGGCGGTGAATCGTCGCAGATTGGAGGGTTTGACGGACCCGGCAGCGGATGATCCTGCTGCTGTTGAACTGCCCGTTTGCACGCCCCGCGCGCTTGGCCTAAACATCCGGCTTCATGTTTTCTCAATTGACCGAAAAACTCGAGGACGCCTTCAAAAAGATGCGCGGCCTCGGCAAGATCACCGAATCGAACATTGGCGATGCCATGCGCGACATCCGTCTTGCGCTGCTGGAAGCTGATGTCGATTTCAGCGTGACGAAGGACCTCATCGAGTCGGTGCGGACCAAGGCTCTCGGCGAGGAAGTGCTCCGCACCGTCTCACCTGGCCAGCAGATCGTGAAGATCTTCCACGATGAGCTGGTGCGCGTGCTCGGTGATGCGTCACCGCTCGATCTCGCGCAGCCGCAGCGCATCCTGATGGTGGGCCTGAATGGCGCGGGCAAGACGACGACGTCGGCAAAGCTGGCGAACTGGTTGAAGAAGCAGGGCAGGCGGCCGCTGCTCATCGCGCTCGACCTTTACCGGCCTGCTGCCGTGAAGCAGCTTCAGGTGCTCGGCGAGTCGCTCGGCGTTCCCGTTTTCGCGCCTGCTGCAGGCGAGACGGATCCAGTGCGGTGCGCGCGCGCATCGCTCGATTGGCTGCAGAAGCAGGGCAGCGGCATCGCGATCTTCGACACAGCGGGGCGACAGGAGGTGGATGAGACGCTGCTCGATGAGCTGAAGCGTGTGCGCGATGTGGTGCAGCCGCGCGAGACGTTGCTGGTGGCGGATGCGGCGACGGGACAACAGGCGGTGAGCGTGGCGTCGAAGTTTAACGAGACGATCGGCATCACCGGCCTCGTGATGACGAAGCTCGATGGCGATGCACGCGGCGGCGCGTTGCTCTCGATGCGGCAGGTGACAAATTGTCCGGTCAAGTTCACCGGCGCGGGTGAAAAGGTCGAGGCGTTGGAGGTCTTCCATCCCGACCGCATGGCGCAGCGCATCCTCGGCATGGGCGATGTCGTGGGCCTCGTCGAAAAAGCGGCGGAGCAGATCGATGAAAAGGAAGCCATGCGCATGGCGAAGCGGATGCAGGAGGCGAAGTTCGACTTCAACGACTTCCTCTCGCAGATGCGTTTCATGAAGAAGCTCGGGCCGCTCGAAGGCATCATGGGCATGATCCCCGGCATGAGCAAACTCAAGGGCATGGGCGGTGTGGATGAGAACAAGATGAAGCACACCGAGGACATCGTGCTCTCGATGACCAAAAAAGAACGCGCCAGCCCCGGCATCCTCAACGGCAGCCGTCGCAAACGAGTCGCAGACGGATCCGGCCGCCCTGTCGTCGAGGTGAATCAGCTTCTGAAGCAATTCGAGATGATGCGCACGATGATGGGGAACAAAGGCATGATGCAGCAGATGATGAGCGGCATGGGCGGCGGCGGTGGGATGCCTGGAATGCCGGGCGGCATGCCCGGAGGAATGCCCGGGATGGGCCGAATGCCAAAGTCCGGCGGTGGCGGAAAATTCCCCCGCCTCGGCGGTGGAGGGAGACGGCGGTGAGGCTCCAACTCGGCAGAGCGAATTCATGATCATGTCGTGCGGCCAGAGTCCTCCCGCTCACCCCAGCCCTCTCCCCAAGGGAGAGGGAGATGATCTGCTGAGCCGACCGACCTTGACCGGTACGTTGCTCATTCGAGCGGCAGCTCGTCGGCTTCATCTCCGGGAGGGAGACGGAGATGGTCTGCTGCGCCGTCCTGCCTTGACTGGGACGCTGCTCATTCGAGCGGCAGCTCGTCGGCTCCCTCTCCCTTGGGGAGAGGGCTGGGGTGAGGGGGAGATTGGAGACGGGTCTGTATCATCCGAACCCCGGTCGGCAACCTGTCGCAAACGGCGACTGGTCCGGCAAAGGTGCGAGCCGACATGGGTCCCATCTTTCGCGCGATTGACTCTGGCCACATGAGCACGGGAACCTCGAAAGCAGCCAACCTCCCGCCTCTCCGCGTCGGCGTCGCCGGCGTCGGTGCCATCGGCAAAAATCATGCGCGCGTGATGGCAGAGCTGGCGAAGGCGAGCGGCGGTGCTTTGCAGTTCACGGCGATCTTTGACTCAGATCACTCGCGTGCGCAGGAACTGGCGGCGACGCACAAAACAAAAGCGGTTTCCTCACTCGATGAGTTCGCGGCGCTCGTCGATGCGGCGACGGTCGCGGTGCCGACCGTTTTCCATCGCGAGATTGCCGGGCCGCTGCTCGAGAAAGGCAAGCATGTGCTCGTGGAAAAGCCGATCACCGAGAGCCTGGCCGAGGCGCAGGCGCTCATCGAGCTGGCGCGAAAACAGAACGTGATCCTGCAGGTAGGTCACATCGAGCGCTTCAATCCGGTGATGCAGAACATCGAGAAGCAGATGAACAATCCGCGCTTTATCGAGGCGACGCGCTTGTCGCCGTATCCGGGCCGCAGTCTCGATGTGGGCGTGGTGCTCGATGTGATGATCCATGACTTGGAGATCATCCTGCATCTCGTGAAGTCGCCCTGGATCAGCGTCGATGCCGTCGGCGTGCCGATCCTCAGCAAGCGCGAGGACATCGCCAATGTGCGCATTCGATTTGAAAACGGTTGTGTGGCAAACATCACCGCCAGCCGCATCAGCCAGGAGAAGCTGCGGAAGATCCGCGTCTTCCAAAGCGACGCCTACCTCTCGCTCGACTACCAGAAGCAGGAAGGCTACATCCTGCGCCTCGCGCAAAGCGGCGAGAAGGAAAGCTCCATGCTCGGCAAGCTGCTAGGGCTCGCGACTGACTCGACGATTGTCACCGAGTTCGCCGGACAAAAGATCGTGCGCGAGCCGGTCGCCGTCGAGAAAGACGAACCGCTGAAGCTTGAGCTCGCCGCGTTTGTCGAGTGCGCGCGGCAAGGGAAGCGCCCGATGGTTTCCGGTCAGGAAGCGACCGAGGCGCTGCGGCTGGCGCTGGAGATCACGGAGCAGATCGAGAGAAATCAGGCGGTGACAAAATCATGAGCCGCATCTTCATCATCGCCGGTGAGGTCAGTGGCGACACACACGCAGCGGGATTGATGCGCGAGTTGAAGGCCGTGGATGCGAACATCAGCTTCACAGGCTTCGGTGGTCCGAGAATGGGTGAGGTAAGCGGCAACGGCATCGAAGACTGGCTCAGTGATGCGGCCGTGCTCGGACTGTGGGAGGTGCTGAAGCACTACGGCTACTTCAAACGCAAGTTTGACGAGGCGCTGGCCGCCATTGCCGCGCAGAAACCCGACGCGGTCATCCTCGTGGACTATCCCGGCTTCAATCTGCGCATCGCCAAGGCGCTCCGTCGCGCGCGTTTCACCGGCAAGATCATCTACTACATCAGCCCGCAGGTCTGGGCGTGGAAGAAGGGCCGTATCAAGACGATGGCAAAGGTTCTGGACCTGATGATCTGCATCTTTCCGTTCGAGAAGCAGCTCTACGAGGCATCCGGTTTGCGCGCGGAGTTCCCCGGTCATCCAATGGTGGACCGCACCGTGGCCCTGCGCAAAAACTGGACCCGCGAGCCAAGGCTGGTGGGGTGGTTTCCCGGCAGCCGCGCCAATGAGGTGCATCGTCTCTTTCCCGTCATGCTCGATGCGGCGCGCGCCATCCGGCTGGCCGTGCCTGACGCGCGCTTTGCCGTCGCCGCCGCAAATGAGGCACTGGCCAGCGACATGCGCGACATGGCCGAGAAGCGCGGAATGCCCGAGGCAAAACAGTGGGTGGAAACCGGCACCGTCTATGACTTGATGCAGCGCGCTGAAGTCGGCGCCGTCGCATCCGGCACGGCCACGCTGGAGGCCGCGTGCTTCGGTCTGCCGTATGTGCTGGTCTACCATGTGAATTGGATCACCTACAGCGTGGCGAAGAGAGTCGTACGCATCAAGAACCTCGGCATCGTCAACATCCTGGCCGGCAGGGATGTCGTGCGAGAGCTGGTCCAGCATGACCTCACCCCCGACACGCTGGCACGCGAGGTTGCAGATCTCCTGCGTGACTCCGCGCGCCGTCAAAGTCTGGCCGACGACCTGGCGGCCGTTGTGTCCACCCTCGGCGAGGGCGGTTCGTATGCGCGTGCCGCAAAGATCATCACCGAATGCCTGCACCCATGAGCGAGGAACCGAGAGGAACGAAAATGACGCCTCAAGCGAAGTGGCTGCGTTTTGCGCTGGTCGGTCTCCCAGTCGGGCTCATCATCCTCGGCGCGGCGTCGTTTTGGATCTACTTCGAGAAAAAAGACCGCGAGGAGCGGCGCACCTTCCGCCACGCGCTCGCTTTGCAGCGCGAGATTTCCGAGACGGATGTCGCCCGCTATCTCTCGATCCTCGGCGATGCGGCGAAGCTCTCCTCCGACGAGCGCAGGCTGACCACCGCGAGCTTCATCGAGTCCACGCTCGGCTCGGAGAACATGGGCTACGATTTGAAGAAAGAGGTGCACGCCGACCGTGGTGTGGACCGCGTTTCGTTTCGTGCGTCTCTCGAAGGCACCCGCAGGCCCTCGGACGTGGTGCTGGTGGTGGCCGCGTATGGGGATGAGCGCGCGGATGATGCGGCGGCGATGGCGGCGTTGTGTTCCATCGCTCATGCGATGACGGGCTCCCCGCGCGTGAAGACCGTCCGGTTCACCATGCTGGACGCATCCGCAGGTTCTCCCTTGCCCGCGTTTGAGCGGCTGGAGTACGACATGAAACGGAGCGGTGACCGCATCGTGAACCTCGTCGCGCTCGGCCCTTCCGCGCGCGCCATTGCCGATGAGTGGTCGCGAAAGCCAGGCGCTGCTCCGGTGACGATGAGCGCCGCGAACTCGAAAACCGCCGCCGACGTGACGACCGAAGCGCAAGCTTTGCGCCAGGTGATCACCGATGCCGCAGACCGTCTCTAGCGTTCGCGCGGTGCCGCACCCTGGTGCGGATCACGCGCGTGCGACTTGCTGTCGGATGAAGTCCTTCACCGCCTCGACCGTCGCGGGAAGCGGGTGTGTCTGCATAGGCCTGGACTTGAGCGCCTCCAGCGTCGGATGTGTCGGCTCACTCCCAGTCGCCTGCGTCACCACCTCCGGGAACTTTGCTGGATGCGCGGTGGACAGCACCACGCTCACGCCGTCCCGCGCCATGTCGGCGAAGGCGCATGCCGTGTGCGGATCGATCACATACTGCCAGTCGGTCCACATTTGCGAGATCACGCGCACGATCTGGGCGTCATCCATGCGAGTGGAGCGAATGTGCGCCTGGGCTTTTGGCAGCACCACGGCGGCGCCGGCCTTCATCTTGGCCATCACCTCGCGCACCTTCGCGGGATCCTCATCGAGCGTGTAATAAAGATAGCGCTCAAAGTTCGACGCGGCCTGGATGTCCATGCTCGGCGCGTGGCTCGGCTGCACATCGCCCTGCTGATAATCGCCGCTCGAGATGAAGCGATGCAGGATGTCATTTTGATTTGTCGCCACACGAAATGATCTCGCGGGCAATCCCATGCGGTGCGCCAGCCAGCCGGCCAGGACATTGCCGAAATTCCCAGTGGGCACGACGAACTCGACATGGTCCCGCGCGGCTTCCGGCAGCTTCAGCCACGCCCAGATGTAATAGACGCACTGCGCCAGCACGCGTGCGATGTTGATGGAGTTCACCGCCGAAAGGTTCTGCGCGCTCGCGAACGCGGTGTCGCCAAAGATGTCCTTCACCACGCGCTGCGCGTCATCGAACGTGCCCGGCATCGGTATGGCGAAGACATTCTCCGCACCCGTGCAGGCCATCTGCCGCTCCTGAAGGGGCGCGACGCGACCGTCGGGATACAGGATGAAGATCGTGATGCCATCCTGCCCCATGCAGCCATGAATCGCCGCGCTGCCCGTGTCGCCCGATGTGGCGCCGAGCACAGCGAGCCGTTTTCCAGAACGCTCAGCCTGGCGCTTGTAGAGAAGCCCGAGCAGTTGCAGCGCGAAGTCTTTGAAGGCGAGCGTCGGTCCGTGCCACAGCTCCAGCACATACGTCTTGTCCGTGATCTTCCGCAGTGGCGCGACATCCGGCGAATCGAATTTCGCATACGCCGTTGCCGTCAGCGCGTGCCATTCCTCCAGCGCGATGTCCGGCGCGAAGAGCCCGAGAAACTCAGCCGCCAGTTCGGGATAAGAGAGCGTCGCCCACGCCTTAAGCTTGTTGGAGATGTCGGGCAGCCGCTCTGGCAAAAACAGGCCGCCGTCCGGCGCGAGTCCGGCCTCGACGGCTTCGGAAAAAGAGTGTGGCCGCGTCTGGCCGCGTGTGGAGATGTAGTTCATCAGGGGCGCGAAAAATGGTGCAAGTCACCTGCGAGCACCACTCGATTTCACGACAATCTCACCTCTCAGCCGCTCTCGCACCTGCACAGCTGCCCCGGAGCTTGTTCGTGCGGAGGAGGCCCTCCATACCTCGGCGTCTGTACACAGCGGCATCGCCCCCCCCGTAACGCCCGCAGCCCAACCGCCCCGCAGCCACCCATGTCTTCATTCCCACCCCCGCCACCTCTGTTGCCACGGGCGACGGGAGGAACGGCGATTGACTTGCCAGCGCGATTGCGTCTCTTGTCGCGGCGAATCCGTATCTCATGACGGCGCAGTTTTCTTCATGACCTCCTCTCCTTCAACGCCCCGAGCGCTTGCTTTTCCGTTTGAACTCATCCGGCCTGAACTCGAGAAGGTCGAGGAGGCGATCCTCCAGCAGGCGAAGGCGTTTGACCCCGCAGTCGAGGGCTATGTGGCCTACGTTTGCAAGAGTTCGGGCAAGCGCATCCGTCCCGCTCTCGCCCTTCTAGTCGGAGGCGCGACGGGTGGCGTGAAAGAGGACCACAGGCGTCTGTCCGTGATCCTCGAGATGATCCACATCGCCTCGCTGGTGCATGACGACATCATGGATGGAGCGGACATCCGGCGCGGACTCCCCACTGCTGCCGCGAAGTGGGGAAACTCACTCAGCGTGCTGCTCGGCGACAGCCTCTTTGCCTACGCGCTGGAACTGGCCACTGAGTTCAACGACACGGCCATCTGCCGGTCCATCGCCAAGGCATCGCGCGACGTTTGCTGCGGCGAAATTTTCCAGACGCAGCGTCGCTTCGACCTGAACCTCTCGGTGGCCGATTACTTCCGGATGATCGAGATGAAGACGGCGGCACTCTTCGCGGCAGCGACGGAGCTTGGCGCGCTGATCAATCACCAGAGCCCGGAAATCGTGGGCGCGCTGAAGAGCTACGGGATGAAGCTCGGCACGGCGTACCAGATTTACGATGACTGCCTCGATCTCGTCGGCGATGAGAAGACGGTCGGCAAGACGCTGGGCACCGACATTGTGAAGGGCAAGCTCACGCTGCCCATCATCTACCTGCTGCAGAGCGCCACCGATCCGCAGAAGACAAAGCTGAGCCGCATGCTGCTCAAGGGCGAGCCGATGGACACCTCCATCCTCGCCGGCATCGCGGACTACGTCGGCTCCATCGAGCGCGCGATCGTCACCGCGCAGGAACTTCTGCGGGAGGCGGCTGATGAATTGATCGGCCTCGCCGACTCTCCGCAGGTTCATGCGATGCGTCAGGTGACAGGCTATTTGCATAACCTCCTCGACAAGTGCCGGGCGGTGGCTTGAGTGCTGGCCGCATGAGCCAGCGCGCCCCGGCCTTGAGCCATCGCATCCACGACATCCCCGAGCAGGACCGCCCGCGCGAGCGGCTGCTTCGTCTTGGACCCGGAGCGCTTTCGGACGCGGAGCTGCTGGCGATCTTCATCAACACCGGCGTGAAGGGTGAGAATGCCATCCAGGTGGCGCAGCGGCTTCTTGGCGATGTCGGGTCGCTTCGTGAGCTGTCCCGGCAGGAGCCCGAATCACTCGTGCGGAACAAGGCGCTGGGTCCCGCAAAGGCTGCCAATCTCGCCGCGGCCTTCGAGCTGGGCCGCCGCGCCGAGCGGGAGTCGCTCAAGGATCTCCGGCTGCAAACGCCCGCCGATGTCTATCAGTATCTCGGCACTGAGATGCAGGCGCTCGGCCACGAATCGGTGCGCGTCCTCCTGCTGAACACCCGCTACGCGCTGATCCGCTGCGACGAGGTATTTAAGGGCGCGCTGAATGAGAGCATCTGCCAGCCGCGTGAGATTCTCCGCAAGGCCATCGTGCATAACGCGCACGCCTTCGTCCTCGTGCACAATCATCCCTCGGGTGATCCTTCCCCCAGCGACGCCGACCACCGCATGACGCGGCGCATCCGCGAGAGCGCCGAGATCCTAAAGATTGAGTTTTGTGACCATCTCATCATCGGCGCGCCCGGCGGTGAGCGCGCCAGGCATTGGTTCAGCTTCAAGGAGGCGGGGATGCTTTGATTTCCACTCCGCCATGATCCACGCCACAGCCATCATCGATTCACGCGCGATTCTGCACGCCTCCGTCGAGGTCGGCCCTTATGCGGTCATCGACGGACCGGCGCAAATTTCCGCCGGCTGCCGCGTCGAGGCTCACGCGCAGATCGTCGGGGATGTGCGGATCGGGCAAGGGACCGTGATCGGTCGCGGCGCGGTGATCGGAGGCATGCCGCAGGACCTGACCTTCGACCCGAAAACCGAGAGCGGCGTGGTGATCGGTGCGGACAATGTCATCCGCGAGCACGTCACGATTCACCGCAGCAGCAAGCCCGGCGGGTTCACGATGATCGGCGACGGAAACTTCCTCATGGTCGGCTGCCACGTTGGGCACGATGTGCGGCTGGGGAATAAAAACGTCGTGGCCAATGCCGCGCTCTTTGCCGGTCATGTGCAGATGGGGAACCACAGCTTCGTCGGCGGCGGAACGGTGTTTCATCAGTTCATCCGCATTGGCGACCATTGCATGTTTCAGGGAAACAGCGCTTTCTCCACGGACGTGCCGCATTATTGCGCCGGGCACTTGGTGAACTGCCTCTCGGGACTGAACGTCATCGGTCTGCGCCGTGCCGGCTTCTCCTCCGAGACGCGCGTGGACATCAAGAAGCTCTTCACGCTGATCCATCGCTCCGGCAGAAATCTTTCGCAGGCGATCACTGCCGCGCGTGAGCAGGAGTGGTCCGCTGAGGCCACGCGGCTGCTGGAGTTTGTCGCGACACCGACGAAGCGCGGCATCGCCAGGCTGCGCACGAAGGCGGATGGGCCCAATGACTGATCCCGACTTCCGCTGCGGGGGCACGTGGCGTGAGTTTGCAGCCCTCGCTGATTCTTGATAGGACGGTATGGATAGCGGGCGCAGAATCGCATGGGTTCGAAAGCGCTGATGAGTCAGATCAGGAAATCCTCACCATCCACTGCAATCGCGGCGTTCGGACTGAACGCCGCGTTTCAGCGTTCCGTCGCCGCAACGTTCCTGTTCTTCGCGGGCACGAGTTCGACAGCCACACCATGCCGCTCGTCCTTCTCGCGCGGGATGGTCAGGCGTTGCACGAGACCCGGTTCCACGATGGCGTCGAGGTGCCTGACCTCGCTGCGGATCGGCGTCTTCCGCGCGTCGGCCATGAGCGCTGGTAGCCGGGGCTGAAGATCCGCCTGCTGTTTCTTCAGCTTGGCCAAGGTCTCGTCCGCATCCTTTTGCTCTTCGGTCAGACGGTCCCTCGCCGCAGATTTGCGACCGATGGCCTGCATCACGAAAGGCTTCGTCTCTTCGATCTGACGGGACAGATTCGGCAGCCGCTCCGTCAGCGCTTGCTTCCGCGCCACCGGATCGGCGCTCGACGCGCCTTCCGCAAATTCTGCGGCAATGCGTGTGAGCGCGGCACCGGCGCTGCTCAAAGCGGGATGACCAAAGGACATCCATTGCCCAGCCGTCGGCAGCGCACGGATGTGAGAAGGCGTCCACGTCACCACCTCGGTGTCCAGCAGTTGCTGGCTTTCCTTCAGCGCACCGAGCATCTCATCGAGGATCTTCGCCCGCTCCGCTCGTTCCTGCGTCCCAACCTCGTGCTGCGCGATGGCTTTTTCATTGCCATCAAACACGCGCTGGACGCCGGGGAGGACAAAATAGCTGAGGCGGAGATCAAAGCCATTCACCGCGGCCGCGCCGTTGTTTTGCACCGTCACTGCCACCTCGTCATCGAATGCCTCGACGTTGAGCAGCGCGAGTTTCGCTTCCGCGCGCGGGGCTTCGGCGACCGGGTTCTGTGCTGCTGACTCCCGCGAGACTTCCGGCGTGCCTGCCGCTCCCGCTGTTGGATTCATCGCGCTGTTTGCCGGGATTGCTCCCACGACGGGCGCGACGGTCGGATTTTGAGGCACGCTCGTCATCGTCCACCAGGTAAAGAGAGCCCCGCAGCCGGCCGCCGCGAGCAGCGTCACCGCACGCGGGAAGCCGTTGCCACGTCGCGTCGGAGCGCCTTTACCGACGAAGTCCGTCAACGGACGCCACGTCGAAGAGTCCGCCTCCCAATACAAGTCCGCCATCTTCAAGGTGCCCGCGTTCATCAAGGCCACGATCATCTCGTCGTCGTAGGTTCCGACGATCTGGCTCTCTCTGGCGACAACTCGTTTCATGGTGGAAGGCAGGCGCTGCCCGTCTCTCAGACGCCCGGATGTTACGCTCGTTCAACCATCCCGCAAACCACGGGCCGGTGAGAAGGATTGACGAAAATGAAACGCACACGGGGCGGCACTCAGATGTCCGCGCCTGATCGAAAGCGTGCACATCTCCCGATCGCCGGGGGCAGCCTGAGATGCTGGGGGATGCCCGTCAAAGCACGCGGCTACTTCCCCGCCACCCACTTCGCCGCATTCGTCAAGATGGCCTTGAAGGCGGGGAGGTCATGCACGCGCTCGTCATGTCCCAGTGCAATGCCGACGATGCGCGCCTTCGGGTGATCGGTGATCCACACGCTCGGGTGCGGCTTGCCGAATTTCTGGCTCGGCGATGTTTCGGCCAGCACTTCGATCTTCGCCGTGCCGGCCGGGATCTTGTCGGCCTCCGCGTTCACATAATAAAGCTCGTCCTGCACATCGAACATCGCCGGCACCCCGATCATGATGGCGTGATCGCGGCGGGTCACGTTCACGGAGAACGGCCCGAGCTTGTCGTGCCCGCGTGCGCCGCCGCCGACGATCTCCTTGTTGATCTCAGGCCACTCCTGAAAGCCATACCACGTTCCGGGATGCAGCATGATCACACCTTTGCCGCTGCTGACTCGGTCGAAGAGAGCCTTGCGGTATCTGGCCGTGTCGAAGAATTTGCGGTTTACGCTGATGATCGCGACATCGGCCTGCACGAGCTCATCAGCCGCCTGGTCACGATCTTCCGTGTAGTGGACGGAGAAGCCCGCAGCTTTCAGCGTGGCCACGTCGGTATCGCCAAAGAACTTGGCGAAGTTGTGCGAGGAACCGCCGCCGATGATGAGCACCTTTGTTTTGCCCGCTTCCCACTGGGTGGGAGTGGTCGGCGCGAGCGGCCCATCGCCTTTGCCGCCTTCTTTGGGAGTCGCAGCGGTGCCCTCGCCGCTCGCCGGTCGTGGCGGCGACCCCGCCGCTTTCCCGGTGCGCGAGGCGCCCTCGTCTCGGTTCGCCTTGTCTTGTCGCGACGAGGCGTCGTGGCCACCGGTCTGATGAAGCGGCGAGGGCGCCGCTTCTACTCCGGCGGTGATCGCCACCGTGCAGGGGCAGATGATGCTGCCGCTGGTTTCGAGCGTGAGCTTTTTGAGCTGCGCTTTCTTTTTCAAATTGATCGCCAGATAGCGGAGCTGGCCGCGCTTGGTGAAGTCGCCAGCGTTCTCGCTTAACGGCACCTCGGCCTTGCCGATGTAGTCGGCGATGTGCTCGCCGTTTTTCAAGACGATGCTTTCCTTGTCTCCATCGGCGTACTCGACATGCACGGTCATCGCCGGTTTGCCCAGTGCTTTTTCGCCACCAAACGGCCAGGCCCATGCGCCGACGCCGCCGAGGATGTGCAGGCTCGCGGCGGTTGCGTTCGTGGGGATCTCCACTCTCGCCGGCAATTCCCACGCCGCGTCCTTCGGATTGCCGCCTTTGAGCGCGATCATATTCGCGCCGTTGCTCGACTTCTCGGGATCCATCACGAAGAAGGGCACACCCTCCACCGTGACGTTGCCGAACTTATGCAGCGTCACCGTCTGCATCGGATCATCCGCCTTCCCGAACGTGCCTGCGCGTGTGTCGGCCGTGTAAGCGGCGCGCAGATCGAGCACGCGGAATTTGTTGTCCGCGCCGCCGCAGATGAATGCGAGAATGTCGCGCAGATTCTCCGCGCCGAGCGCTTCGAGTCCTTCGGGCATGAGGCTGCGCTTGGTGTTCTCGCGGTCTTTGATGTCGGACTTCTTGACTTCAAAATCGCCGACTTGATTGCGCAGGTTCAGGCTCGCTTGGTTCTCGCTGGTGATCACACCGGCCAGCGTCTCGCCATTTTTCTTCGTGATGTTCCAGGCCCAGAAGCTCGGATCGATCTCGCGGTTCGGATCGATGATGTGAACGAGCAGTTCCGCCGGCCCATGCGCGCCCATGCCCACTAGAGCAGGTGCCACGTCTTTGCCGATGTCGCCGATCTTGTGACAAACGGCGCATGCGGCGGTGAAGATGGTCTTGCCCTTCACCGCATCACCCGGCTTCTCCACCTCGGGCGTGAACTGCGCGATGAGTTCGTTCTTCGCCTTCGCGTTCGGGTTGAGCTTGTCCATCATCGCGTTCGCCTGCTTGGCCACGTTCTTGTTCGGATGCGTGCGCAGACGCGCGATGTTGCCGGGGCCGAGGTCTTGCGGATGGAACTTGCCGTCTTGGATCGAGGCAAGCAGCGCGAGCGTGGCTTCGGGTCGCTTGAGGATCGCATCGAACGCCTGCGAAAGTAGTTTCGACTTCAGCCGGGACGTAGCTTCGACCAGCTCGTTAACGCTGCCGCTCTCACCGAGCGCTGTGATGATTTCGGATTGCAAGGCTTCGGGGGAATCCGTTCCGACTAAAGTCGAAACTACTTTCGCTCGCGCCGCCGCGTCACCGACTCCAATCAACGCCTTCGCCGCGCCGATGCGATCCGGCAAAGCCGCGCTCGGGTTGCCAAGCGTCGCGCTGAGACTCGCGATCTGCGTATTCACCACATCAGCCATCACGCCCGCCTTGTCCCACTTCGCCACCAGCGGTAACGCCGCGCCTGCGGTGCTCGGATTGGCGAGAAGCTTCTTCAAGGCCTCGGTGAGCGCTGGCGTGAGCGCGGGGGCTTCAGTCAACTGCTGGGCGATGCCTTGGAGGATGATGGTCTTCAAGCTGTCGGATTTCGCGGTGGCGCTGGCACAAGCGGCGGTCAGCACTTCCAAGTCCTTGGGTAGCGCTGAGGGCACCAGGGCACTCACCAAGCTCTCCAAATCTTCGGGTTTCTCCGCTGCCAAAGCATCGGAGATCATGGATGATGAAGCAACGGAACCGGCAGCAGCGATCGCAGACTTCGTCCACGGGTCCGCGGATTCAGAGAAAAGCTTGAGGTAAGCGGCGCGGAGAGCAGGATCACCAGCCATGAATGCCGTTTTATAGACACGAAGTGGAATTAACTCTGGAGGTCCTTTCTCGAATACTGCGACATAAGCCAGACGCCGCTTCTCTACGCTCTCCGGCGACATTTCCCCAGGACGTTTCTCATTGAATCCAGCTGGTCCTAAGATGCTTCGCACGCCCGGAAACTCATCATCTCCGAACCCTGCTCTGTAGAAGCAAGCATCCCAGACTTTGTCTCTCGTCTCAGAGTCCGGTATGTTGGAAAGAAGTTTGTGCAGCGCATCCATTTGGACTTCCGTGAGCAAGCGGTGAGCAAGTTTCTTTGTGGGCGCGTTCTCGGATTTCGTGATCGCCTCAGCCACAGCCCGAATGTTCTTCTTATCCAGCACCGGCACCTCCAGCTTCTTCGCCTCCTTGTGCTGCACCTTCCAGATGCGGCCGAAGTAATGATCGCGATCAGGCCGCACCGCAGCATTCGCGGGACCATGAATCGGACCACGCGTGTCGTTGTGGATCACTGCTTGGTTGTAGAAGTCCACGACATACAGCGCGCCATCGGGGCCGACTCGCGTTTCGATCGGGCGGAACCAGAGGTCTTTGCTGCGGATGAACTCGGTTTCTTCGCGGCCTTTTTCTTTGTGCGACTTGTAGCTCACGCCGTCTTTCTCGACGAACTGGTGATGCACGATGTTCAGCGTCGGCTCCGTGCAGAAGTAGCTGTAGTTCCATTTCTCCGGCCACGCGCCGCCTTCATAGATGGCGCAACCGGCGGCGGCGGTGAACTGGCCGACGTAGTCGATCTGCACATAAGCCTGCTCGGGCCATGACATCAGCGGGTAAGTCGTCTGGCTGGTGATCATGCCTTTGTAGCTGGTGGTGCCGGGGATTTTTCCTTTCGCCAAAACGTACTCGGGCAGCACGACGTGGAAGAGCACGGTGCCGCTCGTCGGTTGCGTGAAGAACACCTGCCCATCCCAGGTGATGTCGAGTCCCCAGGTGTTGCCGTTGCGTGAGGCATATTGCTCGAAGGCGCTGCCATCGGGCTTGAAGCGCACGACGCCACTGCCGTCCGTTCCAAAATCCTTCGCTCCATCGGGCGAAGTGACTCGACCTGAGCTGTAGCCATGCGTGGCATAGACCCAGCCGTCCAGACCCCAGCGGAGGTTGTTGATCACCGCGTGCGTGTCGCTTGTGCCGAGGCCCGTGTAGAGTTTCTCGCGTTTGTCGCACACACCATCGCCATCGGTGTCCTGCAGATTCCAGATGTCGGGCGCGGCGCTGGCGATGACGCCGTTTTTATAAAAGCAGAAGCTGGTGCAAAGCTCGAGCTTGTCGGCAAAGACGTGTTTCTTGTCCATCACGCCATCACCATTGGTGTCTTCGAGCCACGAGATGCGGTCGATGGGATCGCGGTCCTTTGTCTTCGTCCACGAGCCGGAATCCTTCCACTTCTCCACGTTCAACTCCCGGCGGCCATTGGGGTATTCAGGCGTCTCGACGACCCACAGGCGGCCTTTCTCATCCCAATCGACATTCATCACTTTGTTGATGAGTGGTTCGGCGGCGACGAGCGAGATGTTGAACTCAGGATGCACCTCAAGAGTGGCCGCTGCCTTCTCCGGCCGAGTCGGGCCGCCTTCGACGTAGCGGAGATTATCGCCGAGTTCGTCGGGCTTGCAGAGTTCGTCAGCATTGTCGCGCTTACCGGCCCACGCGATGCCGCGCAGGAGCAAGGCGCGGAAGTTTGGCCGCGCAAAGTTGACGTAATTGTGCCCAGGGATGCAGACAAAGGCGCGGTAAGTACCGCGGACACTCTTGTCCGCAGTCGTCTCAGCATCTTTGCCGCTTGTGATGGGACTGCGGACAGAAGTGTCCGCAGCACCGGGCTCCCACGTCCACACCTGCGGCTGGATGTCGTAGATGCTCACCTGCTTGCCGCCTTTTGTGCTCTCCTCGGCTTTCTTCGCGGCCTTTTCGTTGCGCAGGCCGGCGGGCTTCGGCGTGTAGGCTCCGGCGAGAATGCGCGCCTCGGGATGCACGTCCATGTCATAATAGATCTCGTCGTCCATGGCGAAGTTCGACATGTCCTTGGTGATCGGGTTCTCCCGATCTGTGAAATACAAATGCATCGGCCCCTCGAGCCATTTGGTGATCGGCCTGCGCCAGGAGCCGCCGATGAGCTGCTTGAAGAAATCGCTGCCCTTTGGCTGGTCCGCGACGCAACCCGCGTGAATGACCACGATGCCGCCGCCGCGCTTCGTGAAGCCTGTCATCAGCGCCTCCTGCTCCGGCGTGAAATTTCCGCCGCCGTCCCGATGAATGATGAGCACATCTGTCTTCGCGAGCTGCTCCTCCGTGGGGAAATCATCGCCGCCTGTCGCCTTTGCACCACGCTCATTGAGCAGCGGCACCCAGTCCTTGAGAAACGACGGATGATCATGCGCGCCCGGACCGTGCGTCTTCGGGCCGCTGCGGATGAAGACGCGCAGCGGCTCTGCCGCGAGTGCCGAATGAAGAACGCCGAGTGACGAGAGCAGGAGGGCGGCAAAGAGGAGAGGTTTCATGGTTCGAGCGGGAGCGTGTCAGCTCCGAGTGGGTGAATGCTAAAGAGCCAAACGCCAGGTGTGAAGTCCCTTTTTGCACGGCGCGCTATCGGAAATGCACATGAGTCATTCTTTGCGCCACAAACAGGGTAAAGTGGCTGCTGAAACAATTCGGAGGTTGCTTCGTTATCGGCTCGACTCGCCAGCCATGAATCGGCAGAATCCAATTCGATCCATGAATTCCCAGTCATCATCGCCGGATGAGAACGACGAAGCTGCGCCCACCTCGGTGCAGGCAAGTGATGTCGATGCAGCCGGGCCTGAGTTGCAGCCGGCCTTTGATTCCGGGCGAGCGCCCAACCGGTTCATTCTCGCTTGGCGGAAAATCGGCGCGGGGTCCCTCGCATTGAGTCTCGCCATTCACGGGGCGCTGCTGATCATCGCCGGCATCGTCGTGTTCACGCAGGTCGTGAGCGAGAATCAGGTGGACTTCCTCCCAGGCGGCGGCACGCAACAAGGTGCGGAGGCGTCGGCGGACGTGGCGCGTCAGATCCAGCAGAAGAAGCGGACCAAGCTCCACAAAACTCCGCCGATGAGGAAGGTGGTGAGCACCAGCCTCAATGCCACGATCACCCTGCCGGAGATGCCGCCCGATATGCTCGAGGTGCCGGACGTTTCAACAATGCTCGGCGGTGGAAAAATGGGCAGCGGAGGCTTTGGCTCCGGTGGCGCGGGCGGCGGATTCGGCTCCGGCGTCGGCAGCGGTGGGATGCGCGGGATCGCGTTCAAGCCGGTGATGATGTTCGGCCGCGATCTGAAGGCGAAGAAGATCGCCGTCGTCATGGATGTCTCGCGGTCGATGACCAAATACCTGCCCATCGTGGCCAAGGAACTCGACAAGGTGGGCCGGGACAGCCCGCTGATTTTGTACTTCGGCTGCGGCCTGTCCACGCCAAAAGACAAGAAGGCCATCGATGACACAGTCTATAAGGCGACGGGTCCCGCCTTCGACCGCTTCTGGCAGCTCTGGGAAGGCAAGACTCCGCTGAACATCCCCGTCGCGGAGCGCAAGCTGCTGCAATACGACCCCGCCAAACCGATGCCACAGGAGGCGATCTACAAACAGATGGTGAAGCGCCCGCACACGTTCTTCATCGACTTCAACGGCATCATCTACGGCTCCTACGCGCTGACGTGCAAAGAGGTCATGGAGGCCGATGTGCTCTACTGGTTCTCGGATTTCCAGGACAAGGTGGACGAAGAAATGATGGGGGACGTGCTCAAGGTCCTGAAGAAGCGCAAGCAGCGCCTCATCATGCACGCATCCATCCAGGGCCGTTCGTTTGCGAAAGTGCGGGACAACGTGTGCCTGCCCTCCGGTGGCGAGGTGCTGGAGACGAAAGTGGAGTGACGCCGCAGTCCGCGATGAGCTTGCGCAATTCAGCACTTCCTCCCATCATGCGCGGTGTCGTCGTCATTACCCACACCCGCGCAGTTGTTCCGTCAGTTTGAGGAAGGCCGGATCACGCACGAATACTTCCGCACCGCCATGTCCCTGCATCAGCGGCTGCTGCTCGAGGACATCGAGGAGGCCCGCCGCGATCCGGACCTGAGCTGGTTTGACGAGGTGCTGAACCGCCGCGCCGCGCGTCATTTGGAAAAGACATACGGAGAGGAAGTCGTGCGCGAGACGCTCGTGGCGCTCTCGGAAGTGCCGGACTTTCCGCCCGCCGTGCAGATCTGGAATGCGGGCCACAAGCTCGTGCCGCTCTATTGCTTCCTGCGCATGAAACGGGCGCCGGTGTTCCGCGTCATCAGCATGGATGTGCTGCCGCAGATGATCGTCGTCGTGGTGGAGCATGGCAGCGCGAAGAAGTCCGAATCCACCCGCGAGGAGATCACGCTGCGGCGAAACCGGCACGGTCAGCTTGTCTTCGTGAGCCGGATCGGAAGGTAAGCCGCTCGATGCGACGCGCCCGGACATGCGCACGGTGGCATCCTCCATGAAAACGCGGTTGCCGCCTCGCGCGGCTTCGATTTGCTGCGCCCATGTCCCAACCCTCCATCCTCACCACCACCGTCGGATCTTATCCTGTGCCTGACTGGCTGAGCGCGCTGCCGAGCGAGCAGGCGGTGGCAGACGCGACGCGGGTGGTCTTTGACATCCAGCGTCAGGCTGGCATCGACCTGCCGACGGATGGCGAGCTTTATCGCTTCGACATCAATCATCCCGACACCAACGGCATGATCGAGTATTTCCTCCGTAGCCTCGGCGGGATCGACGGACGCGTCGGCCGCGAGGAGACCGCTGCGTTCCGCGCGAAACAGGAAATGGTGTGGCGCGCAAAGCCCGCCGCCGTCGTGCGCGGCGCGATCACCGAGGGCGTCTTGAATTTGCCCGAAGATTGTGCGCGCGCCGCAAAAGTCGCGGGCGGCGATTTCAAGTTCACCCTCACCAGTCCCTACATGCTCTCGCGCACGCTGCTCGACCTGCATTACGATGACTTCGACGCGATGACGATGGCCATCGCCGACGCCATGGCCGCGCAGGTCGGCCAGCTCGACTGCGCATGCATCCAGGTCGATGAGGCAAACATCCCCGGCAATCCGCAGGACGGCCCGCTGGCCGCGCGCGCGATCAACCGCATCCTCGATGCCGCGAAAGCCCGCACGGCGGTGCATTTCTGCTTTGGGAACTACGGCGGCCAGACGATCCAAAAAGGCGCGTGGCAGCCGCTCATCGACTTCCTCAACAGCCTGCACGCCGACCACGTCGTGCTGGAACTGGCGCACCGGCCCGAGGCGGACCTGGATGCGTTGAAGGGGCTGGATCCAAAGATCGGCGTCGGGCTCGGCGTGGTGGACATCAAGGTGAATCACGTCGAGACAGCGGACGAGATCGCAGCGCGAATCGAGAAGGCGGAGAAGAAGCTCGGCATGGGCCGCGTGAAGTTCATCCACCCCGACTGCGGCTTCTGGATGCTGAAGCGCAGCATCGCCGACCGGAAGATCGAGGCGCTGGCGAAGGGCAGGGACCGTTTTCTCGGCCGGTAGCGCGACTGTTAAAAAGGTCTTGATTTAAGAGTCGGACCCGGCATCTTCCGCCTCCCCAATCCGAACCCCTCTCCAGAGAACACATCATGGCAGTTGCAATTAGACTCCGTCAAATAGGCGCCCACAACAATCCGGTATTCCGTGTCGTGGCCGTTGATCAACGCAAGAAGCGCGATGGAGGCTTCCTCGATCTGCTCGGCACCTATGATCCTCAAAAGGAGAAGGACGGCTTTCGCATCGACCTGGAAAAAGTGTCCTCATGGATCGCCAAAGGCGCGCAGCCGAGCGATACCGTGCGCAGCCTGATCAAGAAGGCGCAAAAGGCGGCGAAGTAAGGAACAAAGTTTTTTCGTGTCAGGCGTCCGTGCGGCGCCGACACGCGAGGCAAAGGAGATCACCGGCATGGATGCACCTGAAGCACTGCTCGAATTCCTTTCCTATGTGGTGGCAAATTTGATCGAGCACCCGCAGCAGGCATCGATCGCCATCGGTCACAGCGCGGGCGGGGCGGTCAGCTATCGCGTGCAGCTCGCGCCCGATGATGTCCGCCGCGTCATCGGCAAGAACGGCCTCACCGTCAGCTCCATCCGCTCGCTGCTCAATGTGGCGGCGGAGAAGCACAAGCTCCGCATCTCCCTCAAAGTCGGTGCCGCGCGCGACCTCGACACCGATGAGAGCGTCGAGGACGAAGCGCGCCGCGAAGCCGCGCAGGCGGTGAAGGCCGAGGAGTAGATCCCGCTTCAGGTTATGAGGCGAGAGTGCGGGTTTGCCCGGCACCGACGAACCTCCGGGGCCCCTATTGGCCAAAACTGAGGGGACGCGGACGCATCGCTGAAGATGGGGCCAAGGACCGTCTTTCCTGAAGTAGGGCACTCAACGAGAAGGTAGGCCACCGCTCCCAAATCTAGCTGGGGCGCGCGGACGGGTTCCTCTCGGCGCGGCTCAGGGCAGGGGACATTTAGGGTGGGGAGTAGGACTGCGCCTCGTTTTCGTGTGACTTGGCACCGGGATTCCAATGCGATGGCCCAGCTTGGCATTGGACTTAGTTGGTATGCGATTGACGTAGAAAGATCCTCAAGACTCTCAATCCTAGCAAATTTAATCGAATCGAATGCTGCGAATGACCGGCCGTTGTCCTTTGAGTGCTCCGGGAGGGTTCCGCCTCGCTCGCAATCCAATGCAACTCCCGGGTCGCATCCGGTGGGCGCTTCTCTAAGTGCCATTTGTCACCCTTGGCATGTGGGTATAGCTCCCGAACGCTTCCCCGGCACCCGCCATTTTGGCGGGTCGTTCCTGAACGTTTCCCCGGCACCCGCCATTTTGGCGGATCGTTCCTGAACGTTTCCCCGGCACCCGCCGTTTTGGCGGGTCGTTCCTGAACGTTTCCCAGGCACCCGCCGTTTTGGCGGGTCGGTGCTGAACGTTTCCGCGGCACCCGACGTTTAGGGGGGTGGTTCCTGTACGTGTCCCCGACACCCAGCGGAATTGCCCGAGTGTGAACTACATTAACCTCGAAAACGCGCGT
>JANOBO010000170.1:0-12254 GCA_031411695.1 Verrucomicrobiaceae bacterium | reverse complement strand
CGCCGAGCACGAGGTAAACCACGTTTGGATGCCGGCGCACGATTTCCGGCAGCGCCTCGATGGCGTGCTCGATGCCTTTTCCAGGACCCAGCAATCCGAAGGTGAGCAGCACCATGCGTCCCTCCACCCCGAGCTGCGCCTTGAAGGGACTCGATGCCGTGAACGGTATGTCCGGGATGCCGTGCGGAATGATGTCCACTTTCTCATCCAGCACGCCATACGTCTCGCGCAGGATCTCAGCGCCCTTACGCGCCATCACCACCACGCGGTCGCTGCGCCGCACCAGCTCATCCATCACGGTGCGCTGCACGGCGCTCGGCTCACGCAGCACCGTGTGCAGCGTCGTCACCACAGGCATGCGCACCTCCTTTAACAAGCCCAGCAGATGGCTGCCCGCCGCGCCGCCGTAAATGCCGAACTCGTGCTGCACGCAGAGCACATCGACATTGTTGAAGTTCAAAAAGTCCGCCGCGCGTCGATACGAGGAGAGATCCTTCTCATCGAGTTCGAAGCGCACGCGCGGAGGATACTTGTGGCCTTCCACCTGGTCGTTCACCGCGACGGCAAAGCATTCCGCGTCAGGCGCCGCTCCCGCGACCGCCTCGCAAAGATCTGTGGTGAACGTGGCGATGCCACAGCGTCTCGGCTCGAATCCGCCGATGAACGCCATCCGGCCTGGGAGAGAAGGGTGCATGGGTTCCGATCCTTGGGTTGACACTGACATACAAGAGATAAGCAGACATTCGTGGGCGGGCCTCCCGTGCATAGGCCGTCGCGCCGCCGCCTGACTGCGAGACGACCGCCTTTGCATACGCCCGCGCGTGCGTCACCGATTCACCAATGTTTCACCTTGAACCCTCGCGGCATCCTGCCAAGTAGGGCGGCCAAATGGAAAAACTCATCGTACACGGCGGCACCAAGCTCAAAGGCCGCGTCAACATCAGCGGCTCGAAGAACTCATCGCTGCCCATCCTCGCCGCCACGCTTCTGACCAGGGAGGAATGCACCATCCGCCGCGTGCCGGATTTGAGCGACACAAACTACATGACGCAGATCCTGGCCGAGGTCGGCGCGGATGTGGAGCGCGCGAGCGGCGTCGTCGTGGTGAAGGCTGAGAACATCAAGTCCGAGGCGCCATACGATCTGGTGCGGAAAATGCGCGCGTCCATCTGCGTGCTCGGCCCGCTGACGGGCCGGCTGCGGCACGCCATCGTCTCGCTGCCCGGTGGTTGTGTCATCGGCGACAGGCCGGTGGATCTGCATTTGCGCGGCATGGAGGCGCTGGGAGCCGAGGTGAAGGTGGACGCGGGAAACGTGATCGTTTCCGCGCCTAAGGGTCTGAAGGGCACGAACATCAACATGCTTGGCAAGCAAGGCTCGACCGTGCTCGGCACGGACAATGTGCTGATGGCCGCCGTGCTGGCCAAGGGGACCACGATCATCGATGGCGCGGCCGCTGAGCCGGAGGTGGAGGACCTCGCGAACTTCCTGAAGAAGATGGGCGCTAAGATCGAGGGCGCGGGCACCAATCGCATCGTCATCGAAGGCGTGAAGGAACTGCATGGGTGCGATCACACCGTGATCCCGGACCGCATCGAAGCCGGCACCTTTCTCGTCGCCGGCGCGATGCTCGGCGAAGGCGTGACGCTGAAGCGCGTGAACGCAGAGCACCTCCGCGCGGTGATCCACGCGCTGAGAAACTGCGGGTTCGCCATCGAGACCACGAAGGACTCCATCACCATTCATCCGAACGCCGCAGCCAAAGGCTTTGATCTCACCACGCTGCCGTATCCTGGATTTCCCACCGACATGCAGGCGCAGTTTTGCGCGCTCGCGTGCGCCATCCCTGACATGAGCACGATCACGGAGACCATTTTCCCGCAGCGCTTCATGCACATCGCCGAAATGAAGCGCATGGGCGCGACCATCGATCTCCAAGGCGCCACCGCGCGCATCCGCGGCGGCACAAAGCTCAGCGGCGCGCCTGTCATGGCTAGCGATCTCCGCGCCTCCGCCGCGCTCGTCCTCGCTGCCATGGCTGCGGAGGGGAAAACGGAGATCAACCGCCTCTACCACATCGACCGCGGCTATGAACATCTCGACGACAAGTTCGCCGCGCTCGGCGCGCAGCTGGAGCGCGTGAAAGGCTAGGCTGCATTTCTCACACTCCTGGTGGAAGCGCATTGACCGGGTGTCGCGTCTCCATCTCAGTCGTGCTCAGTGCTAGCCGCATGGGTGTGGTGATCGATGCACGAGTTTTCCGTGCGCGTGCTTGCCGCTCGCCGGGCCCGCGGCAACATCGATAGAGCCGGGCCGATGTGTTGGCTCGAAGACTCCACAGCCATGAACCCTCCGAAGATCGTCGCTTTCGCCGGCAGCACGCGCGCCGCGTCGTTGAACAAAAAACTGCTGCGCGTGGCTGCGGATGCCGCGCAGGCTGCGGGCGCGGAGGTGACGGTTGTCGATCTGCGGGATCTCGCGCTGCCCCTTTACGATGGCGATCTCGAGGAAACATCGGGGTTGCCCGAGGGCGCGAGGCGGTTCAAGACGCTGCTGCGCGAGAGCGACGGCTTCCTCATCGCCTCTCCCGAGTACAACAGCTCCATCACCGGCGTGCTCAAGAACGCCATCGACTGGGCTTCGCGCGCCGAGTCGGACGATGAGCCTCCTTTAGCCGCGTTTCGCGGGAAGGCTGCGTCGCTGATGAGTGCCTCGCCGGGGGCGCTCGGCGGCTTGCGCGGGCTTGTGCATCTGCGGTCCATCTTGGGAAACATCGGCGTGATCGTGCTCCCAGATCAGGTGGCAGTCTCCGCAGCGCACGAGGCCTTCGACGATGCCGGAAAGCTCAAGGATGCGCAGCGCCGCGCTCAGATCGAAAAGCTCGCGCGCACGCTTGCCGATTTCCTCGTCCGGCACAAAAAGTGACCCTCATTCCTGACGTCAGGACCTTGCATTCAACCAACCCACACACCCTTCCCATGCCGAACCACATCGAGAACGACATCCGTGCCAACACACCCGAGCTACAGGCTGCGGTCGAACTTGCCGCCGGTGAGAAAGCGACCGTCACCGCAGCCGGAGAATGGTTTTGCGAAGGGAATGCGCGCGGTCCTGGGGGCAACACGGGTGATCCTAAAGCCAACGGCGACTGCCCTGTGCCGGGAGCAAATGAGAACTGTCTGGTCGTCGTCGTGACCCTTGCGGACGGCTTGCAAATGAGCCCGTTCACCCGTGACGATGACACCCTCGAGTTCACTGGACCCTGCACACTCACCTTCGTACCGAACGGGCCGAGCGACCTGCTCGATGAGAATTTCGGCCTCATCACCGTGAGTGTGGACATCACGCCGTGAGGTAATCCTCGCACCGTCTGAGTGACCCGGACAAAGTGCGGCGTTCGTATTGTCAGCATGACGCGCCGCCGTTCCTTCCTCAAAACCGCCACTGGCTCCGGAGCCCTCGCCGCGTTTGGTGATCTCGGATTCCTCGCCTCGCTACCTTCCGTCTCAGCCGCTGAGGCAAAGCTGCCGCCAAAAATGGTCAGCTTCGACACGGAGATCGAACCTCTGGTGCGGCTTCTCGAGGAGACGCCGCGTGAGCGCGTTTTGGAGGAGTTCGGCTCCCGAGTCCGCCTCGGTCTCAGCTATCGTGAGGTGCTGGCCGCGCTCCTGCTCGCTGGGGTCCGCAGCGTGCAGCCGCGACCGGTGGGCTTCAAGTTCCACGCGGTGCTCGTCGTGAACTCGGCGCACATCGCCAGTCTCGCGTCGCCGGACAGTGAGCGGTGGCTGCCGATTTTTTGGGCGCTGGATCAGTTCAAAAGCTCGCAGGCCGCGAATGTGAAGGAGGGCAACTGGCACATGGGACCGGTCGATGAAAGCGCGGTGCCGCCGGGCCATCGCGCCAGGCAGATGTTCATCGAGGCGATGGACAACTGGGATGAGGACGCCGCCGATGCCGCCGTCGTGGGCCTCGCGCGGACGGCGGGTGCCGATCAGTTGTTTGAGGTATTCGCGCGCTACGGCGCACGCGACTTCCGCGACATCGGGCACAAGGCAATCTTTGTGGCGAACAGCTTCCGCACGCTTGAAACGATCGGCTGGCAGCATGCGGAGCCGGTGCTGCGCTCGCTCGCGTATGCTTTGCTCGACCGCTCCGGCGCGAAGGAGAATCCGGCCAAGGCCGACCTGCCCGCAGACCGCCCCTTCCGGCAGAACCTGCAATCAGTGAAGGAGATCAATGACCGCTGGCTCGACGGCAAACTGAATGCCGATGCGACCAAGGATATGCTCCAGGCCATCCGCTCAGGTTCCTCTTCGGACAACAGCACGCTGACCGTGAAGCTGCTCAATCAAGGAGTCGCGCCGCAGTCCATCTTCGAAGCGCTGTTCGACGGCGCGGGCGAGCTGCTCATGCAGGCTCCCGGCATTCTCTCGCTCCACGCCATGACGTTCACGAACGCGATCCACTACACCTGGCATCGCGCGCAGAGTGACGAGCTTCGCCGGTTGCTGCTCCTGCAAAACGCCGCCTTCCTCCCGCTCTTCCGTGGCGACCGTGCCGACAAGGGCATCCACATCGACACCCTCGAACCGCTCGCTCCCTCCGCTCAGGGAGAGGAGGCCGTGGCGGAAATCTTCGCCGACATCAGCAAGGACCGGCTCACCGCCTCGCGCAAAGTCCTCGGCTATCTCCAGAAGGACGGCAGTGCCGGCGCCTTCGCAGATGCCGCGCGCCGCCTGATCTTCCTCAAGGGCAACAACTCGCACGACTACAAATTCAGCGCCGCCGTGCTCGAGGACTATGGACGCCTGGGCCAGCCTTGGCGGGATCGCCTGCTGGCATCCAGCGTCTTCTATCTCCGCGGCTCCGGCGACGCGGACAACGATCTGGTGAAGCGCACCCGTGCCGCCATCCGGGCGTGACGGGTGAAGCACTCAAGCCCCACCCGGTTTTGCCCAATGCTCGCGGTACTCGCGCCGCAGCAACTTCGATGTCTCCTCATCGCCGACGAAGTGCTCCTTCACCGGATCAAACACCAGCGCCTTTCGCGTTCGGGCTGCGATGTTGCCGAGGTGGCAGAGGGCGGTGGAGAGGTGGTTGATCGTGATGTCGGCGTTGAGTTTTGCGCCGGTTCGGATGGCATCAAGAAAATTGGCGTGATGCGCGGCGAGGTCGGGCCCTGATGGGGGCTTGATGTCTTCGATCAGTTTGTTCTGCTTGCCGAAAATCTGCCAGCCTTTGGCCTTGCCGCCGATGACCATGCCCTCCGTGCCGTACCATGCGCAGCCGTTCTCGTGGCCTTCCTGCACATAGGGACTCCAGTCGCGCTGCTCGTAGATGAGCTGTTTGGTTTTCCCGCCGATGTCGTACTCGAAGCCGCAGTAGAGCGTGTCGGGCCACTCCTGATCGTCGTCGAAGAAGAGCTTGCTGCCCTGGCCGATGATGCGGTCCGGGTGCTGATCGACGCCGAGACCCCAGCGTGCGATGTCGATGTCATGCACGCCGTCGTTACCGAAGTCGCCTGCGCCGAAGTGATGAAACCAACGCCAGTGCGCAGGATGATAGGTGCTCTTAAAGGGCACCTTCGGGACCGGGCCGAGCCACTGCTCGTAGTCGAGTTCCGGCGGCGGCTCGGTATGCGGCTTGTGGCCGTGATTCGCGCGGAGCTGACTGTTCCATGCCTTCGCCACGAGGATGTCGCCGATCACACCGTCGCGCAGTTTCTCGATGATCTGCATGATGTGCGCCGTGCTGCGGCTCTGCGTGCCGACTTGCATCACGATCTTGTTCTTCGCCGCCGCCTCGATCATGAGCCTGCCTTCGCGCAGATTGTGCGAGCAGGGCTTCTCCACATAGACATGCTTGCCCGCGTTCGCCGCATAGATTGCCCCCGGCGCGTGCCAGTGATCCGGCGTGGCCATGAGCACGGCCTGCACCGCCTTGTCGTCGAACACCTCGCGCATGTCCTTCGCGATCTTCGGCGTCTGGCCGCTGAGTTCCTGGATGGTCTTCGCCGCCGCTGCTGCGCGCTTCGAGTCCGCATCACACACCCACGAGAAAACGACATCCGTGCGCTTGCACATCGTCTTCACATGATTCGTCCCCATCCCGCCAGGGCCGATGAAGGCGAGGTTTACTTTGTCGCCGACGTTGGCGGCCTTGATCAAGGACGGAGCTGACATGGCAAGAGAAGCGGCTCCCGACTGACGGATGAAACGGCGGCGGCTGGCGTTCATGCCGATCAGTACGAGCAAGTGTGCCGAACCTCACCAGCGCACGGCATTTTTATCCGACCGCATGCGAAGCAGCGGCCTCGCCATCATCGCCATGCACCACTCCATCAGCAAGATCATGGACCTCCACTTCGAGAACCACATGGGCCTCGCGTTGATCTTCTTGGTGATCCTCCCCGGCATCGGCCGGATGCGGCGCGGGGAGCGGTGAGGCGGGCGGACTCGCGCCTCGCATCAGTTGTGAGCGGCACCGCATGTGATAAAGAGTGGCCATGCCCGCCCGGCCTGGACAGCTCACCGCCATGATCAGCAGCACCGCGCTCGATCTGCCGGGGCATCGTGCCGCTGTTAAAGAAGCATGCAACGCTTGCGGCGTGCTCCCCATCGTGATGGAGCATCTGCCCGCCCGCGATGCCAGCGGCATCACCGTTTCCTTGGAGATGGTGGACAAAGCCGACATCTACATCGGCATTTATGCTTGGCGCTACGGATGGGTGCCAAAAGGCAAAGGCATCTCCATCACTGAGATCGAGTTCGATCACGCCGTCGAGCGGAAGAACGCAGGTGCGCTTCAAGAAATCCTAATCTTCACCGCAGACAAAAAGCACGCCTTCACAGCCGAGGACATCGAAGCCAAGAAGAACGCGCAGACCAAGCTCCGCAAATTCAAAGACCGCGCCTGCACCGGACGTGTCCGCAAAGAATTCAAATCTGTCGAAGAACTCCGCCGCCTCGTCAGCGAGGCATTGAATGAGATCAAGCACCGACATGCGAACGACCCTGCCGCGTTGCCACCCAAACCCGCCGCACCTGAGAAGACCACCAACAATCTTCCTCGCCTCCTCAGCTTCTTCGGTCGCCAGCAGGAACTCGACACCATCGCTAAGGCCTTGCTGCCGCAGACGCGCACTTGGGGTGCGCTCATTGATGGCGCGGGCGGCATCGGCAAGACCTCGCTTGCCATCCGCGCGGCGGAGATCGCGGCTCCGCAGTTCGACCGCGTTCTGTTTGTCTCCACCAAGGTCCAGAAGCTCACGCCCGAGGGGGCGGTGGCGCTCTCCAACTCCATTGTCCCCGCTTACCCTGAGTTGCTCAGCGAGATCGCGAAATTGCTCGGCCTGCCGCACATCGCGGAGAAGCCGGAGGCGGAACGACCCGGCCTCATCAAGGCGGCGGTGCAGTCGGAGAAAGTCCTGCTCATCCTCGACAACTTGGAGAACCTCGACAAGACCCAGCAGAATCAGCTCTTCGAGTTCGTGTCCGATCTCCCGCCCGGTTGCAAGGCCATCGTCACCAGCCGCCGCCGCACGGATGTGGACGCGCGCATCATCCGGCTGGGAAAACTCGACCAGGACGCCGCGCTCGCCTACCTGGAGGAACTCTCCGCCGGTCGCGACCTGCTCGCCCGAGCCTCCCGAGACGAGCGACTCCATCTCTATGAGGAGACCGGTGGCAATCCGCTCCTGCTGCGCTGGGTCGTGGGGCAATTGGGACGCGGCGGTTGCCGTACCATCGCCAGCGCACTCGATCTCTGCCGCAAGGCCTCTGCCGCTAATGACCCGCTGGAGTTCATCTTCGGCGATTTGCTGGAGACCTTCACCGAAGCGGAAACCAAGGCCCTTTCCGCGCTCACCTACTTCACCCAAAAGATCGAGGTCAAGTTCATCGCCGAACTCGCCGGCCTCACCAAGGTTGCTGCGCAGACCGCGCTTGGAGATCTGGCCAACCGTGCCTTGGTCATGCCGGACGAGGCCGATGAAAACTTTGCCCTTGTGCCCATGGTCGCGGACTTCCTGCGGACGAAAAAGCCCGAGGTGGTGGCGGAAACCGGCGACCGGCTGGAAGAGCGCGCCTATACGGTGATCATGGAGAACGGATGGCAAAAGCACGACCGCTTCCCCGAACTCGAAGCCGCCTGGCCGGGCGTCGCCCCCGCTTTGTCCCTCTTCCTCGCCGGCGACCATGTGCGCCTCCAGACCGTATGCACTGCGCTCGGGCAGTTTCTCCATTTCCAGGGCCGCTGGGATGAAAATCTCGCCCTCTGCGAGAAAGCCGAAGCGAGGGCCGTGACCGCCGCCGATTACGAAAAGGCTGGCTGGCGCGCCTATGACGTCGGCTTCATTCACTCTCTGCGCCTGGAGGCAGACGCCGTGCTCATCTGCGCCGACCGCGCCACCATGCACTGGGACCGGGCGAAGTCTGGTGCCCGCGAGCGAGCCACCGCCATCCGCTTGCGCGGCATCGGCCATCTGTTGAAAAAGAATTACCCCGCCGCCATCGCCGCCTACCTCGAAGCGCTTGACCTGAATCGCAGCCGCGCGGCCGAGAGCGTGGATGTGGCCATTGGTCTGAATTCCCTTGCCAGTGCCGAGCATCTCTCCCGCGATTTCGATGCGGCGGAGGGGCATTATTGCGAGGCATTGCGTGTGGCCCGCGCCATCAATTGGGCCGAGGGTGTGGCCGGACAGACAGGCAATCTGGCTGCACTGGCCCTAGATCGGGAGGACTGGCCTGCCGCCGAGATCCTGGCGCGCGAGGCCCTGCCATTGGCCGAAGCCGTCCACCGCCAGGAATTGATCGCCCGCGACAGCCACCGCCTCGCCCAAGCCCTCGTGCGGCAGGGCCAGGCCGCCGAGGCCTTGCCCCACGCCCGGCGCGCAGTGGAAATCTACACCCACCTCGGGCATCCCGACCTCGCCTCCGCCCAGGCCATCCTCGCCGAGTGCGAGGCGGCGCTGGCGGCAAAGTATTCGTCGGATCGGAGCCAGTGACCGTTCCGGCCAAGGTGATCGTCGGCGGCAAGGGCGACGGCGAGGCCGGCAAAGACTCCTGCTGGGGACAGTCTGGCACAGAGCGTCGAATTGCCAGAGGCTGGCCTCGGCTTTCCAGCCGATGTCGGCGTCTTTTGACTTCCTGTCGGCGTCTTCTGGCCTCCTGTCGGCGTCTTTTGAGGTGGCTGCGGCCACCGCAGCCATCGGAAAAGACGCCGCAGCCACCCGAAAAGACGCCGACGCCACCCGAAAAGACGCCGACGCTGCTCCCAAAGTCGTTGCAGCCATCCAAGAAGACGCAGCAGCATGAGAAAGTGTCGTCGCCGTCAATCATTCAGGTTTGGTAGCCATGCTTCCGGGGGTGTCAGGGAAGCAAGGTGGTCTTTCGGTTCGCAGGATCCCGGGGATCGGACGGTAAAGACGGCTTCGATCAGGGGACGGACCCGGAACGCGTTCCGTCCATCATATCCTCAATCCCGCCCGTTCATGAATCACTCCACTACCGGGAATCGCGGCGGGTCGGGAGAAATCGTTTCCTTTCTCCCCGCCGCTGTGTTGGATTGCATCGGCCAATCGATGCGAGACACAGACGCTGCGGCCCAACCTCCCACCCTGCATGGACCCAAAGCTGCGCGATCTGATCGAAAACAAGAAGCTGCACAAGGCGGTGGTGCGGCAGGTTCAAGAGCTGCTGCCATCGGACGACGGGGAACTGGATGCGCTGATGGAGGAGGCTGTGGCCAGCCAGGACCCGCGAGCTTTTAATACGCTATCGATCGCGGCGCTGTCCGCAAAACGGCCGGTGGACTCGCGCCACCTGGTGCGCGGGACCAGGCTCTTTACACACCCGGAATGGATGGGGCTGCTGGCCTGGAAGATGAAGGGAGAGGTGGCGCAGCATCTGGTAGAAGGCGCGCGCACCGGATGCATGAAGCGGAACCTTCACGCGGCCGCTCTCATGATCGCGGCCGAATGGAGCATGGAGTTTTCCGATGGACGGCTGCCGCCGGATCTCATCGCCGAGGCGCGGCAATTGGCACGTGTGAAGGATGAGGACTCGACACGCATCGCGCTGCTCGTGGCGATGGCGCTGAAGCTGAATGATGCCAGCCTGCTGGCGGTCATGCGCTCTGTGGCGCCACGCCACCTCACTCCTGAACTTCAGAGCAAGGCGGAGGGAGTAGGCAGGGCACTCATGACGTGCTGCCGGGCGGAGGTGCTCTCATATGTGCCGGAGAAGCCGGACAATCTCATCGGCAGCGGGCCGCATGTGCGCCGCGCGGTGGCGCGCATCGGTAGGAACGATCCGTGCTCCTGTGGCAGCGGAAAGAAATACAAGCGCTGCTGTGCGGACAAGGACCAGGAACGCATGAGGCACTCGTCCGATGTGGCCGGCAAGACGCGGGAGGAGGTGGTGGCAGAGGCGGAACTGCATCTCACAGAGGAAAAGATCAAGCGAATGATGCCCTATGAAGTGGCGCGGCTGCGCCCGGAGAAAATCCCGCCGGACTTGCTGTATTACTACCTCGTCTATTCGGCGGTAAAGGGTCTGCTGGACGAAGTCACGGGAGCGATAGAAAAGCTGTGGTTTGTGGACGAGTTCATGGAGGACGCCTGGCGGACGGCCGTCCGCTTTGCGACCATGAAGCAGCGCCTCGATCTCGTGCGACGCTTGCTTAAGGTGCGCGAAAAACAAGGATTCGACGAGAGCACGCTCCGCTTTGGCACAAGGCTGCTTCTCGCTCGCGAGGAGCCGGCACGATACCTCGAAATGATGGAAGCCAGAGCCAAGGAGGCGCTGATCTCGAACGATACAGAAGTGAAGAGTGGCTTCGCCTTTGACCTGCTCCTGTCACCATTCGCCTCCCTCGGCATTCACTGCGCGCGCAGTTTCATTCCATTGATCAACAAGAAGACGGCGATCTTTCTCGTGGATCAAATTCAAGAAGCTCGGGACCGGATGAACCTGCCGCCGGAGGAACCCTTCGGCGAGATCCTTGAAAAACGCTTTGCCGAGGAAGTGGCGGATGACGGGAAGGATGCGGAGGCGCTCCGCAAGGCACGTCAGCGTGTGGAATCGAAGGCCGCCGAGGTGAACCAGCTAAAGGAATCGCTGGAAAAGCTCCGGCGTGAAATCCGGCTACAAGAGAAGAAGGCACCCGCCGCTGCGGCCGCACAAGCGCCAGCCGAGACGCCGGAGCTGCGTGATCTGCGCGAGAAGGTGCGGGAGCTGAAATCCTCGATCACTGAGCGCAACAACGAGCGGGCGGCGTATCGCCGGGAGCTGGGCGAGACGTACGCGGAACTGGAGGCTCTGCGCGCGAAGCAGGCCGCCGCATCAACCGCGCCTGCTGTGGAATCCCCCGATGCCGAAGACGCTCTTCTGTTGTCAGGCGACGTCGAGAGCAATCAGCCGCCGAGGCCGATTGAGTTTCCGCGCCGTTTTAACGACACACTCGCCCTACTCCCGCGTCAGGTGGGACGTGCGGCGCTGATTCATATCGGCCGCATCGCTGCGGGCGATCCGTCGTCGTTTGCCGGTGCCATCCGCCTGAAGGCCGTGCCGGATGTGATGCGGGTGCGGATCGGGCACGATCACCGAATGCTTTTCCGACTTCTGCCGCAGAGTGTGCAGCTCATCGATCTGATCAACCGGCGCGATCTGGAGCGATGCATCGCGGCGTTATAAAGATGGATTCAGGGGCAAAGCTCATCGGATGGGACTGACGCGCCTGGAGCTCGGCGTCCCGTGGGGGTGCTACGCATTCCGCACCAGCCGCGCGGCATAGAAGCCGTCGCCGGTGTTGTTGTCGGGGAGGAGGGTGAGTTCTTCTTCGAGCGTCCAGGCGGTGGGGTTGGCGGCGAGGAAGGCGGCTACCTGGCGGTTGTTTTCGCCGGGGAGGATGCTGCAGGTGGCATACACGAGCTTGCCGCCGGGTTTGACCATTCTTGAGTGGCTGGTGAGAATCTCTGCCTGCACTTGCTGGAGGCGCGCGATCTCTTCGAGGCTGAGCTTCCACTTGGCGTCGGGATTGCGGCGCAGCACGCCGAGGCCGGAGCAGGGGACATCGAGCAGGACGCGGTCGGCGTCGCCAGCGAGGCGTTTGATGGCTTTGGTGTCTTCGATGAGGCGGGCTTCGATGACATCGGCTCCTGCGCGACCGGCGCGTTTGCGTAGCTCCTTGAGCTTCCAGTCATGCACGTCGAGCGCGATGATCTTGCCTTTGTTCTTCAGGATCGCAGCGAGGTG
>JANOBO010000169.1:0-23515 GCA_031411695.1 Verrucomicrobiaceae bacterium | reverse complement strand
GACACGGACGCCATCTGTTCCGCCATCGGTTACGCCGCGTTCTTGCGCGAGGTGAGCAAGCTCGATGCGCGCGCCGCGTGCTGCGGCGAGATCAGTGCGCGCACGAGCTGGGTGCTCGCGCAGGCCGGGCTTCCCCCTCCGCGCCTCCTGATGGATGTGCGACCAACCGCCGCGTCCATCTGCCGGAAGCAAGTGGTCACCGCCTCCAGTGGCGAGACGTTTCTCTCCGTTTACAGCAACATGCTGCGCCACCACTTCCGCAGCATCCCGGTCGTCGATGCAGAAAACAAACTGCTCGGCATGCCGTCGCTCGAAGAACTCGCGCAGCTTTTTCTTCCGCCGCAGGGGCAGCAGGCGAACGAGAACCGCAAGGTGCGCACCAGCATCGAAAACATCCTCGCCGCACTTGAAGGCACGCTGCTCGGTCACACCGATGATTTGCGCGAGGTCAGCGAGCTCATTCTCGTCGTCGCCGCCTCCAGCGTGGAGACGACGCGTGAGCGTGGGAAACAATTTCCCGTGCGGCACGTGGTGATCGTCACGGGCGACCGGCCGGAGATTCACCGGCTCGCCATCGAAGGCGGCGTGCGCTGCCTGATCATCACCGGCGGATTTGTCGTGTCGCAGGAAATCGAGTCTGCGGCGCGCGAGCGGCGGGTCACGATCATCTCCGCGTCACATGACACCGCCAGCGCCTCACAGCTCATTCGTTTCTCTCGTCCCATCGCGGAAGCGTTGCACGATGGATTTCTCTCGTTCCCGTCGAAGACACCGTTGCGTGAGCTGATCCACGCCGTGCAAAATTCGCATCAGCCGCTCTTCCCCGTCGTCGATGAAGAGACCGGCCGGCTCGTCGGCGTCTTCTCCAAATCCGATCTCGTCGATGTGCCGCGCACGAAGCTCGTTCTCGTGGATCACAACGAATTCTCCCAGGCCGTGGCCGGTGCCGATGAGGCCGAGATCCTCGAAGTCATCGATCACCATCGGCTCAGTGGCAATCTCCGCACCAAGGAGCCGATTCGGTTCATCAACGAGCCCGTCGGCAGCACCTCCACCATCGTCGCCCTCATGTATCGCATGAGAAACGCTGCGCCCGAAAAGGCCACCGCCATCTGCCTTTGCGCCGGCATCATCTCCGACACGCTGCATCTCACCTCACCCACCACGACGAATACCGATCACGAAATCCTCGCCTGGCTCGTCGGCATCGCCGGCATCGACAGGGAAAAATTCGTCCACGATTTCTTCGCCGCCGGTTCAATGCTCCTCGGCAGCACCGCCGAGCGCGCGCTTGAGTCCGACCGCAAGGTTTTCGAGGAGAACGGCTGGCGCATCAGCATCTCCCAGATCGAAGAGCTCGGTCTCGGTGAGTTTGCCAAACGTGAAACCGAGCTGCACGCCGCGCTCGAGAATCTCCTCGAAAAGCACGCCCTCCACTTCGCCTGCCTCATGGTCACCGACATCGGCGAGCACGACAGCGTTCTGCTCGTTGCCGGCAACGCCAAGCTCATCGCCGAGATCGAATACCCCGAGTTGCGCCGCCACGTCTATGAAATGGCCGGCGTCGTCAGCCGCAAGAAGCAGCTCTTCCCGTACCTCAGCCGCATCGTGGCGAAGGTGGCCGCTCCGGCTTAGGCGAGTCCGTCCCGGCTCGAAACACTCGCCCTTCGCCTCCGACGACCGAAGTTTGCGGGGCTGTTGTTATTCAAGGTTGAATCGCGCGGCGTGCGTGTTGCGAGGCGGGACGCGCTTGCCAACGTCAGCTCGCCGTATCAGCTCAGAACCTGTCTTGAAGAACGCATACTCCTACGCTTCCGCGCGGCGCAAGGGCTCTGCGACAGCCTCATCATTCATCAGCGGCACGGCACTGGCCTGCCCTCCGCGTTTCTGACCCCCTCCGCCATAGGCTCGACCGCTTTGAAATGTCCCGCCTGCTCCTCCAACGGCTCCGCTTTGCTTGAGCCATCCGCAGGCAATCACGAGCAGCAGCGGAGTCCGATGAGCCGGTGGTTTTCGTGGTTGGAGACATGACGAAACGTTGCGAGGCGGGCCGCGCTCGCCTACGGCCCGCGCCCGCCGCCCTCCAACTCCTTGTCCACTTCGCGGAACGCATCAGCCAGCGAGAGCCAGTCTGCCTCGCTCTGCTCCCATCCGCCGCTGACGCGAACAACGCGCTTCAGTTCGTCGGGTGAGGCTCCCAGCGCCTGCACGACCACGGAGGAACCTTCCTTGCCGGAACTGCACGCGGAGCCGGTGGAGATGCTGAAACCGCGACGGGAGAGGCGTGTGAGCCATTTCAAATTGTCGTGCCGGGGCATGACGAGAAGCGCGGTGTTCCAAAGCCGGTCCGCTTCCTCACTGATCTGGCGAAGATCGGGAAAGTGATCGCGCACGGCTTCGATGAAAAGATCTCGATGCGCGCCTTGTTCACGTGCGATGTGGGGGAGACGTGTCTCGAGTTCTTCGAGCGCGGTCACCAACGCCTCCACGGCCGGATAGGGCTCAGTGCCCGCACGCCTTCCGTTCTCCTGCGGGCCTCCCCGCAGGAAATGCAGCGGCTCATCCTCATCGCGCAGCACGAGGAAGCCTGCGCCTTTCGGTCCGCCGAACTTGTGCGCGCTTCCGGTGATGTAATCGCACAGGCCGAGGCTGCGGGACGGCATCTTGCCAATCCATTGTGCGGCATCGCAATGAAACGGGATGTCCGCGCGCTGGCAGACGGCGGCGATGCTGCTCCACGGCTGCAGCGCGCCACTCTCGTTGCTCGCGGCCATGACGGAGACAAGCGCGGGCATTTGCGCGGCGATGATGTCGGCGACTGTGTCCGGCTCGACGATGCCGTCGGCGCTCACGGGGATTTGCAGCACTCGATTGGAAAACGATGCTCGCGCCGGCTCGCGCACGCTCGGGTGCTCGATGGCGGAGATGGCGATGCGGGCATCCGGTCGAAGCCGAGCGGCGAGGCTGGCGAAGAGGGCGTTGTTGGATTCGGTCGCGCCGGAGGTGAAGACGATTCTCTCGGCGTCGCAGCCGAGCAGAGTGGCGAGACGCTCTCGCGCTTCTTCAAGTTTTTGTTTCGCGAAGCCGGCGTCGCGATACAGGCTGGATGGATTGTGCCAATGCTTCTCCGAGGCCTCAAGCCACGCGCGCCGCACCGCAGCGCTCATGGGTGCGGTGGCGTTGAAGTCGAAGTAGCGGTTCATGAAGTGGCGCAAGCTTCCGGCTTGCAGTTGATTCAGAAGTGCAAGCTGGAAGCTTGCACTACTCTATGCGCTCCGACATACACGTTCATCGTGCTCCCGCGCAGGAAGCCGACAAGAGTCTGATTCGCATCGGCGGCAAACTCTACCGCGAGGCTGCTCGGTGCTGAGATGGCGGCGACGAGCGAGATGCCCCCGGCGAGCGCTTTCTGAATGATCTCGAATGAAACGCGGCCGCTGACCAGCAGGATGTGACGGTCGAAGGGCAGCAGGCCCTTTAGCAATCCGTAGCCGAGCACTTTGTCGAGCGCGTTGTGGCGGCCCACGTCTTCGCGCAGCACGACGAGATTGCCTTCAAGATCGAAAATGGCGCTGGCGTGGAGTCCGCCCGTCTTGGAGAAGGTTTCCTGTGCGGCGCGGAGTTTGTCGGGGAGAGACCACAGGATCTCCGGCGAGACTTTCCAGTCGCCAAACACCGGTGGAAACTTTTGAAACACGGAGTCGATGCTCGTCTTGCCGCACAGCCCGCAGCTCGAGGCACTGAAGACGTGTCGCGTGAGTGATTCCCAATTCACCACCGCGCCGCCGAGCAGCACATCGACGATGTTGCCCTTGCTGTCGGTCGTGACGGGACACTGCGTGATCTCCAAAACATCGCGCGGCTTTTGCACTACGCCTTCAGTCACGAGGAAGCCGGCGGTGAGCTCGACATCGTGTCCCGGCGTGCGCATCACGACAGCGACCGAGCGGCCTTCGACGCGAATCTCGAGTGGCTCCTCGCGGGCGACTTCGTCCGAAAGTGATTCGTACACACCGCTCTTGTGGATGCGCGTGAGCGTGATCGGAGCGCTGCAGGAATCATGCGTCATTGGATGAAGGCGACAGGCAAGAGTTTTAGGTCTCCTCGCTTCTGAGTGCGCTGGCTCGGCACCGAGGCAAAATTCCCCTGACCCCAGCCCTCTCCCAAAGGGAGAGGGAGGCGATCGCGCTGCCGCGCCAACGAGAAAGCTAGAGCTGCATGTTCGAGAGGCAGCTCGTCATGCTCCCTCTCCCACCGGGAGAGGGCTGGGGTGAGGGAGCATCTGGTCGTTCGCTCTGCCATGTTCGATGGACGAGTGCCTCCACTCGGAATTTCTGAATGGTGGTGCTTCATACAGCGCGCAGCGGCTCATGCATCAGCGCGCCGGGCGGGACGGGGCGGGGCTCGCACATGACGCGCATGATCTTGTCGAAGATCTCGCGGCCTTTGATGATCTCAATCTCCACGCGGAGGAAACAAATCGGGATGTCGTACTCGGGCAGATCCGGAAAGCGGACGAAATCCTTTTCGGTGGTGACAATGTAGTGGAGGTCGCGCCGGACGCAGCGATCGACGAACTGCCGCACCTCGCCTTCCTCGAAGCGATGATGATCCGCGAAGCGTGCAGTGACCTCGACTTTGGCGCCGAGTTTTTTCAGGCCGGACTCGAAACTCTCGGGGATGGCGATGCCGGAGATGGCGCCGACGTATTTATTCTCGATGGCACTGAGCGGTATGATTTCCTTGGTGATGATGTTCACGAGATGCAGCGGGCGGTGACGGCACTCAATGATTTCGGCGACCTTGTTGTATTTGCGCACGCGCTTGATGAGCTTGTCGCTCTCGCCCTCAGACTTGGTGATGAAGATGTAGCTGGCGCGGCGGAGATTACGCGGGTGCTCGCGCAGGGTGCCGCGTGGCAAAAGATAGCCG
Source organism: Verrucomicrobiaceae bacterium (assembly GCA_031411695.1). Classification (GTDB taxonomy): domain Bacteria; phylum Verrucomicrobiota; class Verrucomicrobiia; order Verrucomicrobiales; family Verrucomicrobiaceae; genus JAIBCL01. The sequence goes on along the minus strand of JANOBO010000169.1, from coordinate 18,583 downwards.
GTGCCGAAGGGCGCGGTGCGGTCCACGAGGACAACGTCGTGGCGATGCTTGAGCTTTAAGTATTGCAGGCCATCGTCGAGCAGGAGCACGTCGGCGCCGAGTTCCTTGATGGCGTAGCGTCCGGCTTTCACGCGATTGCGATCCACCACGACTGCGCATCCGGGTAGATTTTTTGCCAGCATCCACGGCTCGTCTCCGGCGATGTGCGAGTCGAGCAACGGCGTGTGGCTGATGCCATCGGAGACGACGCGCGGCGGTGTGGATGGATAAGTGGTGAGGCCGATTTTTTTGCCGAGCCGCTTCCACCACGGCGGACGCACGACGCGCTTGCTCTTGTAGCCCCGACTAAGCACGGCGACGCGGCGACCGCGATCGCGCAATGCTTTGGCAAAGAGTTCGACGACGGGCGTCTTGCCCGTGCCGCCGACGGTGAGATTGCCGATGCTGATCACGGGCACGCCGAGGTGGTGGTCGTGAATAAAACGCTCGCGGTAGAGGTAGAGGCGTGATTCGACGACCCGTGAGTACACTTTCGACAGGCACCAGAAAATGCCGCGACACACCGTCGCGCGAACGCCACGTCGATTGTGGATGATCACATCGATGACGAATTTTTCGAAGTCCTCAAGGGTGTCCTTCATGCGGCAGGCGGCGCGGAGGATAGCCCGCTGGTCTGTCGATGGAAAGAGGCTTTCGGCGTTTGCTGGGGAAACGCGGCGAGGCGACCGCTTTCACTCCATGCAACACGGACACGGCTGCACCCAGTGGCCGGAGGTGATCTCTTTGAGCGTGAGATCCATACCGACGCTCTGCTCCCACTTGGGATGCTTCATCCGGTGGCCGAACGCGCAGCCTGCGGGAGGATCGATGGGCGAAGGCACATCGCCTTGCAGCAGACGACGCGCGCGACGCTTTGCGGGATCCGGAACGGGAATCGCGTCGAGCAGCGCCTTGGTGTATGCGTGGCGCGGGTTCTGATACAACTCCTCGGCAGGCGCGAGTTCCATGATCTTCCCGAGGTACATCACGGCCACGCGATCGCTCATGTGCTTCACCACGCTGAGACCATGGGCGATGAACAGGTAGCTGAGCCCCATCTCGCGCTGGAGATCGAGCAACAGATTCAGCACCTGGTTTTGCACGGAGACATCAAGCGCGCTCACCGGCTCATCACAGACAATGAGCTTCGGCTTCAGCGCGATGGCGCGCGCGATGCCGATGCGCTGACGCTGCCCGCCGCTGAACTCGAATGGGAACTTGTCCGTCGCGCTCGCGCTGAGACCGACTTTGTCGAGCAGGTCGGCGACCCATTTCCGCCGTTCCTCGCGCGTACCGATTTCCTGAACGATGAACGGCTCGGACAAAATATCGCCCACGGTGTGGCGTGGATTGAGCGACTCCGCAGGATCTTGGAAGATCATCTGCACATGCCGCCGCATCGGACGCAGTTCGCCGATGCCAGCGTGGGTGATGTCCTGGCCGTCGAAGGTGATGCTGCCAGCGGTTGGTTTCAGAAGCCGTACCACCGCCTTGCCCAGCGTCGTCTTGCCGCAGCCGGACTCGCCGACGAGTCCTAGCGTCTCGCCAGTGCCGAGTGAGAGAGAAACACCGTCCACGGCCTTGCACGAAGCAACCGCACGCATCAGCACGCCTCCGCGGACGGGGAAGTGCTGCTTGAGGTTTTGGATGATGAGGAGGGGCATGGGATCAAAGTTGCAGCGCTCTCTTCAAATCCGCATCGAGCGGCATGACGCGAACATCGATAGGCACGAGATCAGTTCCGTGTTCCAAAATGAAGTTGTCCTCATGGCAGTCGAGCACGGCGATGGAATCCTCCTGGCGAAAATAATCGCGAAGGTTTGTCGATTGAGCAAACCCCAGGCCAGTCATCCAAGCATGGATCACGTCGCGATCAGGCCGCTCACCTTCGATCCACCGCTGTGCGACGGCGAGGCAGATGCCGTCACCGCCATCGACCACGCCGAGAAAGGTCACATGGTCACCGAACAATTCATTGTAGCTGATCCAACGCCGGCAGTACTCCTCCGGCAGTGCTCCGTCAAATCCGCCTTGGGAAAAGGCATTACCACACTGCCCGGGGTGGGTGACCTTGATGGCGCAGCCTGTGACCGGATCGTAGAAGACCCGGTGCTCGGAGGCCTCCTCGATCAATTCGCCCAGGGACGAACGATCGATCAGCTTGCCATTTGCTGCTGCCCAGCCGGCGAGGAGTCGGAGCTGCCGCTGCCGTTCTTCCCGCCGAGCCGGGCGGCTCGGTGACGAGCCACCTGGCTGCGGACTTCGTCCAAGCTCAGCAAGCGCTGCCTGCCACGAATCTTGAGCAAATCTTTGGCGGGTGATGGTGTCTTCATCGGGTTTCTCGGTTGTGTGGGATTGGTCGTTTGAAAGGGCGGCAGCCGCAAGGTTTGATTCCACGCACACGGGGCAATTCTCCACCCAGTGGTCCGTTGTTGCCTCGATGAATTCGGGCCGCGTGTTCAGTTGCTCGTGCGTGTGCTTGCGGCCTGAGCGCTCGGCAAAGCGGCAGCCGGGTTTGAAGTCGGCGATGCCCGGCACATTTCCAGCGATGGCCTTTAACAGCGTCTTTGGCTTGCTGTCGAGGCGCGGGATCGACTCCAGAAGACCGCGCGTGTAGGCATGGCGTGGATGGGCGAAGAGATCAAAGACGCTCGCGCGCTCGACGATGCGGCCTGCGTACATCACAGCGACCTCGTCGCAAGTTTCCGCGATCACGCCGAGATCGTGCGTGATGAGGATGACGCTCATGTTCATCTCGCGCTGTAGGTCTTTGATCAGCTCGAGAATCTGCGCCTGGACGGTGACATCGAGCGCGGTGGTCGGCTCGTCGGCGATGAGGAGCTTCGGCGTGTTGATCAGCGCCATCGCAATCATGATGCGCTGCCTCATGCCGCCGCTGAGCTGATGCGGATACTCCTGAAGCCGCTGCTCCGGCGCGGGAATGCGCACCTTCTTCATCATGTCGATGCTGCGAGCGAGCACCCCGCTCTTGCTGCATTCAGAGTGGAGCAGGATCGATTCGGCTAGCTGTTTGCCAACGGTCTGCACCGGATTCAGCGCCGTCATCGGCTCCTGGAAGATCATGCTGATGTCGTTGCCGCGCAGCTTGCGCATCTCCTCGTGCGGCAGCGTCGTCAGCTCCTTGCCTTCATAGGTGATGCTGCCGCTTAGAATCTTGCCGTGCGGCTGTGGCAAAAGGCGCGTGATCGAAAACGCCGTCACGCTTTTGCCGCAGCCGGATTCCCCCACGATGCCGAGCGTCTTCCCGCGCGGCACACTGAAGCTCACGCCATCCACTGCGGTCATGCGGCCTGCGTCGGTGTCGAACGCAGTGACGAGGTCTTTGACTTCGAGGATGGAGGTCGTGTCATTCATCACTTCTGCCGGAACTGGTCAAACACGCGCGATACCTCGCCGAAGCTACGCCCTTCACGCATCGCGGCCTGGGTCTCGGCCTTGATGTCGTCGTCGATCCACCACACATAGGCGTCCAAGGCTTCGCGAGTGGTTTTTAGATTGCCATCCTTCGGCCAGCGCAACCAGCGCCAGTGAAAGTAACGATACAGCGGCACCTCCCAGGTCGGTATCTGGCAGCGGCTTTGTTGGACGATCTCCTGGATCTGCCAGCAGAGCTTTCGCTTTTCCTCTTCGTTCGAGGCCTTCCGCTCCAGGTTGATTAACTTATCGAGGTCCGCGTTGTCCGTCATCGTCAGGTTGTTGGTGTCGCCCTTCTTCACCTTCTGCCCATCCTTCAGGATGTAGCTGCCGTCGGCGTTCTTCTCCCATGCGTTCTCGGAGTGAAAATACTCCCACAGATGAGGATACGGAGGCTCGGTGCCATAGGCGATCAGGACGATCTCATGTTCCTTCTCGCGGACCTTCTTGCCAAGTTGAGTGAAGTCGATGGACTCGATTTCAAGCTCGACCCCGGCCTTGATGGATCCCTCTTTCCAGATCAGTGCCGCTTGGGTGAACAGAGCCATGTTTGGGATCGTGACTGTAAATTTCAATGGCTTGCCTTCCGCGTTCTCCAACACGCCCCGTGCGTTGCGCTTTGCGAAACCGGCCTTTGCGAAGTGCGCCTGCGCTTTCACCGGGTCATATGGAAGTGCTTTCAGATCTGGCTTCACAAATCGTCCGTAGCCCGACCACGCGCTCTGCATCCGCTGGGCATCACCTCGGAGAACCACGGAGATGACCTTGTCCATGTCGATCGCGTAGCTCAGTCCCGTGCGGACGTCCTGGTTGTCGAGCATGGGCTTGCTCTGGTTGAGGTAAAGACAGCGCGGCGGGCGGGGAAACTCGTTGTAAAAAGAGTAACGCTCGATGTAGCCGTTCAGCAGTTCAGGGATGTCGCCCTTGTCGTACCAATAGTTGGGCGGCAGCATCTGGGCGGTCGAGTAGAAGTGATCGATCTTCCCCTGACGGAACAGCTCGAACACCGTGTCCATGTTGGCTGCGAGGCGGTAGGAAATACGGTCGGCGTTGAAGCGATAGCGGTAGAACTTCTTGTCCTTCGCCCACCAGTTTTTCACTCGGGTGAGGCTGATGCTGCGGCCGAACTTCACGTCTTCAGCGCGGATGTCGTAGGCCCCGGTGGTCGGCATCTTGCGCCACTGGTAGCGGGCGGGAAAGTCATCGCCAAACTCGCGGTAGAAGTGGCGCGGCATGGGACCCATGTTCGCCGTCAGCAAGGGGTCGGGCTTCACATCCTTCAGCGTGATCGACAACGTGTGATCGTCATACTTCGTGATCGCCTCGAACTCCTTGTTGAAGTAATCCGTCGTGTAGGCGTCCTGCACATGCTTCGAGAGCGAGATGTAAAACTGCATGAAATAGTCCTCGACCGTCACTTTCACGCCGTCGGAATAAGTCGCGTCCGGGTCGAGGCGGAAATACACCGTCCGCCGGTCATCACTGAGCGCCCACTCCTTGGCCAGGCACGGAATCCACTTGTCCAGATTGAGGTGCTTCGCCACCAGGCCGAGCTCCACGTTGTCGAAGTGCTCGCTGCGGAAGTTGTTGCTCGCATCAGGCCCGGTGATTCGGAGCGTGGGCGGGAAATTGCCCATGTCGTAGTTGAAGGTGCCGCCCTTCTTCGCCGCCGGATCGCCCATGTCGGGATACTCAGGGTGATCGCCTTCCCACTTGAGACCCTGGGGCAGATCTGCCGGAGTTTTGAAGCGATACAAATCCGGCTTCGCCTTCCACGCGGCTTCGACCTCCGCCGTATTGTCGTAAGGCGGGAACCGGTTGTCCTCTTTTGAGCACGCTGCCAGCAGCATGAGCAAAAGTGTGCCCGAGAAGCGAATCACATGCTTCACTGTCCATGCTTCACGCTCTAGGCTCCTGATCATTGGTAGGTAGTGAACTTCTTCGGATCAAACGCCTCGCGCACCGCCTCGCCGACGAAGGTGACGAGCACGAGCACGGAACTCATGGCGACAAACGCGCTCGTCACGATCCATGGATAGTTGAAATTATCCACGCCCTCGTGCAGCAGACGCCCCCAGCTCGGCACATCGGGCGGCAGGCCGAAGCCGAGGAAGTCGAGCGCGGCAAGCGAGGTGATCACGCCAGCCACCTCAAACGGCGCGAGCGTGACCAGGATGGCGATCACGTTTGGCAGCACATGATGGAAAATAATGCGCGGCGTGCTGGTGCCGAGCAGCCGGGCGGCGGCCACGTAATCGCGCTCCTTCTCCTTGTAAGTGGCGGTGCGCAGATACGTCGTCGTTCCCATCCAGCCAAACAGCGCAAGGATCATCACCAGCACGGTGAGCGTCGGGCTGACCAGCGAGCTGATGATCATCACGATGAAGAGAAACGGCAGCACCGACCAGATCTCGATGAGCCGCTGGCCCACCAAGTCCACCCAGCCGCCGAAGTAACCAAGCGTGCCGCCGACCAGCACGCCGGTGGCGAACACCACCGTGACAAACAGCAGCGCCGCGATCATCGCCTGCTGCAGTCCGCCGTAAAGCATCGCCACCACATCCGTGCCCGTCGTGTTCGTGCCGAGAAAATGGCGCTGCGAGATCGAAGGCGGCGCAGGCGGGTAAACGAGACGCTGCCAAATGCCGCCCGCCTGCTGTTCAAACGCCGCCGCCTTGCCGTCGGTGAAGTCGGTGTAGGACACACGATTGCCTTTGGCAAAGTTTCCTTGCTCGATGGCGTCGCCCTTGTCATTCCACCCACGGAAGTCGCCGTGCCTCAGCCCGTCACGGAATTGGAATTCCTGTCGCTTCTGCTTCGCGTCTGAAGCAAAGACCGTGTACGCCGCGCCGCTGAAGGGCCGGTTGTTGCGCAACAGTTTTCCATCGCGCATTTCCAGCGTCTCGATGATCTGCGGCGTGTCCAGCGCTGCGGCGAAAGGGACGGGGGGCAGAAGCACCCAGTTGCCTTTTTTCTCCTCGCGAAACCGCGTCTGAAGCTCGCGGTAGTCCGCCTCCGCATCGGTCGGCAGACCGTATGCCGTGCCTGGAATCACATCGCGCGCAAAAGGAAAGCTCCATTTGCCCTGATAGCTCACGATCAGAGCGCGCTTACCCACGATGAGGCTGTCGAGCGATGCGATGCCCGCGAGCACGCCAATGATGAGAAACGACACGTAGCCGCGCCGGATGCGGGCGAAGCGCTGCAGCTTCTTCAGCGTCAGGGGGGAGATGTTCCACTGGTCGCGCCCCTTTAAGATCCACCACCCACCAAGCGCGAGAAGCAGCGTCGCGAGCACGAAGCCCAACGCATCACCAGCGAGAAACGGCACCTTCAGCACCGGCACCTGCAAATGCGCAAGCCGCTGGGCCATCGCGAGCAGCGAGTAGGCGGTCAGGGCGATGCCGGTGGTGCGCGGTGACATATCAAAGTAGCCGAGTCAGTCCGTGACTCGGTGTGGCACGCCAACCAAGCGCAGGATCATCCGAGTCACGGAGTGACCCGGCTACTTTCGCTGGCGCGATGTTCGCGCGTGAGGCTGTTGGTCGAGCACTCATTCAATTAAACCGCACGCGCGGATCGGTCAGCGCGACGAGGTAGTCGGACAGAATGTTGCCCAGCATGATGAGTACAACATCGAAGGTGAGGATACCCATCACCAGCGGGTAATCGCGATCCGTGATGCTCTGGATCGTCAGCAAGCCAAAGCCGTCAATCTGGAAAATGCGCTCAATCAACACCGAGCCAGCGACAAACACCGTCGTGATGCCGCCCAGCGTCGTCACAATCGGGATCAGCGAATTTCGCAGCGCATGGCCGAGCACAGCGTGCTTGTAGCTGGAACCTTTGGCGATGGCGGTGCGCACATAGTCAGCGGCCAGATTGTCCATTAGGTTGTTCTTCATCAGCATCGTCAGGAAGGCGAAGCTGCCCACCAGGTAGCAGACCAGCGGCAGCATCGCATGATGAAGAACGTCCCACACCTTCCCGCCGAGGCTGAGCGTCGCGAAATTTTCACTGGTGAATCCTTCCGTCGGGAACCAGCTCATGCGCGCCGCAAGGTACACAACCATCATGCTACCGAGCAGAAATCCCGGAATCGCGTAGCCGATGAAGATCAACAATGAGGTGACGTTGTCGATCTTCGTGCGGTGCTTGATCGCCTTCAGAATCCCGAGCGGGATGCACACGACATATCCGATGGTGAACGTCATCAGGCCGTAGAACAGCGAGACCGGCATCTTCGAGACCATCATGTCGAGCACGCGCAGATTGTAGCTGGTGGAGAGGCCGAAGTTCCCCTGCACCAGCCCGCTGAAAGCCGGGTGATACACGATCACGCGCTGCTTGTCCTTCTCGGCGCGCGTCTTGAAATGATCCAGCACTTTGGCGTCCGCGCCCGAGAGTTTTCCATCCCGCGTCACCGTCGCCTCGGTGATCTGGTAGGCATTGTTTGCCGTCCACTGCGCGCGCGGGAGCAGCACCTTCAGCGTCACAGGCATCTCGTTCTTGCCATCTTCAAACTTCACCGCCTGCCGTGCTTCCTCGCGCGGCCAGATCCCCAGCCATGCGCAGTACGCTGCGACGAAGGGTTTGTCGAAACCATAGTAGGCTGCGATTTCCTCCCTCTGCTCCTCACTCAGCGAAGCGCCCGCGTTCTTCGAGCTGCCGCGCTCATTCATCAGCGCCTGCTGCATCGCCTTCTCCAGCGGCCCGCCGGGAACGATGCGCGTGATCCCGAAGACGACCATCGTCGCGCCGATCAGCGTCGGCAGGATGAGAAGGAATCTTCGGATGAAATAGTCGCGCATGAGCCAGGCAGACGGGGACTGTGAGTCATTACGTCGGGATGCTCAACTACTTCCGCAGATTCATCGGCGTGCTGGCGAATGCGGCAGCCGGGTTGCGAACCCAAAATGGCGAACCTGGCCGCGGGAGATCAATGTATTGATGCCCGACCGCCCATCGGCTAGACTTTGCCCCGAATGTCTTGCCTGCCGCGGAGCTGTTGGTGGTTGCTCGTGATCGCTTGCGCGGTCGCGCTTCCGCGCGATGCGATGGCTTACACGCCGGGAACGGGCGCGCCTGACGCGGCGGACGGCTTTGTCGTGAACCGCGCGGACCGCAGGGATGTGCTGGCGTTTTACAACTGCGCCTATCAAGCAAGCCGGAACTTTCCCAGAAACCTCTCGTGGTCGGGCGACGTCACGACCGGCGTGCCGGGAACCACCGGGCCCCTCTTCAAGGAGGACGTGCGGCGCAGGATCAATTTCTTTCGCGCGCTCGGAGGCCTGCCCGCTGACATCGTGTTTGATGAGACGAAATCGGCGAAGTGCCAGGAGGCGGCGCTGATGTTCTCTGCCAACGACGCGATCTCCCACTTCCCTCCGAACACGTGGGCCTGGTTCACGGTGGCCGCGGCGCAGGCCGCAGGCAGCGCAAACATCGCGCTGGGAAACCACGGCCCGGATGCCGTCGATGCGTTCATGATCGATGACGGCGCCGGTAATGAGGCCACAGGGCACCGACGCTGGCTTCTCTTCCCTCGCGCGAGACAAATGGGCACCGGTGATGTGCCGTTGAATGGCGTCTTCAACTCCACAAACGCAATCTGGGTCATCGGTGATTTCGCACCCGCGTCCGCGCCGAAGTTTGTGCCGTGGCCGAACAGCGGATTCGTCCCGCGCGGGCTGGTGCCGGCGCGCTGGTCACTCTCGTATCCTGGCGCAGATTTTTCCCTTGCGACCGTGACGATGACGCAGGGCGGGAGGGAAATCCCTGTCGCGGTCAACTCGAGATCGAAGACCGGAGCCGGCGACAACACGCTCGTCTGGACCCCAACCGGGGTGCCCGCGACTGTGACGACAGACCTGCCCTTCACCGTGACTGTCTCCGACATCGGCGGCGCGGGCGTGCCGGTGAGCACGACGTACACGACGACTCTCTTCAACCCTGACTTCCTTGGCGAGTCCGTCGAGATCACGGGCACGGCGACACCTGCCACCACTGGAGAGAGCTATCCATTCAACACCATCGCGCAGGCGGACGGATACGAACTCGCCGTGAGCACGGACAGCGCCGCACCGTGGACGGAAGGTGCGGAGGATGATCCCTCATCGCAGATCGCGGACCACACGACGGGCGGCTTCACCTTGCGTGAGACATCGCAGAAGCGCACGGGGGCGATGGCGTTCCATCTGGCGTTTCCAGAGTTTGCCGATCAAGGTTTTGTCGTGACGCGCGATGTGGTGCCATCTGCGACCAGCCAGCTTCAATGGCACGACCTCGGACGCTTTGCCACGGACGCGACCACGCTCAGCGCGGAGATCTCCACCGACAATGGCATCACCTGGACCGCCGTTTTCTCCCGGCCCGGCGTCGGCCTGAACAGCGGCCTGTGGGACCGCACGTGGCGCGGTCGCAGCGTGAGCCTTGCCGCATTCGCGGGACAGGTCGTCCATGTGCGCTTCATCTTGAGGCAAAACGGCGGGCCGGTCGTTGTGTCCGCGACGCCGAACGACGGGTTTTTCATCGACGAAATCTCCGTGACGAACGCCATCGAGCTGGTGCGCTCAGTCACCACACCGCTCAGTGCCACCGCGGCGACTTTCTCATTGAACGCCGCCACCGCTGGAGCGGTCCTGGAGGACGGCGGGCGCTACCATCTGCGCATCCGCCCGAACGTCGGCACACGCTGGTACGGCTTCGGCGCGTTGAAGACGGTGACGGCGCGCGCGCAGGCCGTGAGCGCGCTTTCGCCGTGAGGAAACGGGCTTGAGGTGGCGCTCCCACACTTAGCGTCGCGCATCGCTTTACTCGCCGGGTCCTTTCTGCCATGAATGGCGCCGCATGTCCTGGCCCGCCCGCACGATCCTCCTCCTTATCGCCTTGGCGGGGCTGTTTTGGTTTCACTCAGCGCGGCAGCACCGCGTGCCGAGGATCGACGCCGCCACAAAAAACAAAACGCTGATCATCGGCAATGGCAGCGAGCCAGCGACGCTGGACCTTCATCTCGCCAATGGCCAGCCGGAGCACCACATCTTCACCGCGCTGTTTGAGGGGCTCGTGGCTCCAACGCCGGAGAATGCCGACGCAAACGGCCCGGGTGCTGCTGCGAGCTGGGAGCACTCGCCCGATTTTGTGACGTGGACGTTTCATCTGCAGCCGCGCGGGAAGTGGAGCGACGGCACGCCTGTGACGGCGGGTGACTTCGCGTATTCGTATCAACGCGAGCTTACACCCGAACTAGGGGCGGACTATGCCTCGATGCTTTACCCGTTGCTGAACGCGGAGGCCTTCAACAAAGGCGAGATCACCGACTTCTCGAAGGTCGGCGTGCGCGTGCTGGATGATCACACGCTCCAGTTCACGCTCAAGGGCCCGACGCCGTATCTGCCCTCAATGTTGAAGCACTACTCGTGGTTCCCCGTGCCGCGTCAGGCCATTGAGCGCTTCGGGAAAATGGCGGACCGCGACACGAAATGGACGCGCCCGGGCAACATGGTCAGCAACGGCCCCTTCCAGCTCAAGGAATGGCGCTTCACTCACTCGATCACCGTCGAGCGCAATCCTCACTACTGGGATGCAGCTTCGGTGAAGCTAAACCAGATCGTCTTCCTCCCCATCGCGAACAGCGGCACGGAAGATCGCGCGTTCAATGCCGGGCAGATTCACGTCACGATGCCGGGTGGTGTGCCGCTGGACAAGATACCGGTCTATCGAGCCGAGCGCCCTGAGCTCTATCAGCAGGAGCCCGTGCTCAGCACTTACTTCTACCGCATCAACACCACGCGTAAGCCCTTCGACGACAAACGTGTGCGGAAGGCACTCGCGCTGGCGATTGATCGCGACAGCCTGACGCGAAACATTCTCCGCGCAGGTCAGAAGCCCGCGCTCGGCCTCACACCACCGGGATGCGGTGAAGGGTACGACACACCGATGCCGCTGAAGTTTGACCCTGCGGAGGCGCGTCGCCTGCTGGCCGAGGCGGGCTTTCCGAACGGGAAAGGATTCCCGAAATTCGAGATCCTGATCAACACGATGGAGGCGCACCGCACCATCGCCGAAGCCATCATGGCGATGTGGGAGAAACATTTGAACCTGCCCGTGACGGTGCTGAACCAAGACTGGAGCGTGTATCTGAAGTCCACCCGCGACCTCGACTACACGGTGGCCCGCGCAGGCTGGGTGGGCGACTACCTCGATCCATTCACTTTTCTGAGCATCTGGCAAAAGGACGATGGCAACAACAACACCGGCTGGACCAGCGCGAGGTACGATTCGCTCATGGCGGCATCGTGCCAGGAGCCGGATGCCATGAAGCGCATGGCCGTCATGCGCCAGGCTGAGGAGCTGCTGCTCGATGAGCTGCCATTCCTGCCGATCTATTGGTACGTCGTCAGCTACATGAAGCGCCCCGAAGTGAAAGGCTGGATGCCCTCGCTCTTGGAGCATCGCTGTTACAAGGCGCTCGACCTCATTCCCGCTCCCTAAAATGCTGCGCTTCATCTTCAGCCGTGTCGTCCAGGGCATCGGGGTCATCCTTGCGGTGATCGTGATCACGTTCGCGTTGCTGAAGCTCAGTCCCGGCGGCCCGTTTAACAAGGAGCGCGCGATGCAGCCGCAAACGCTCGCCATGCTGGAGGCGTATTACGGACTCGATCAACCGTGGCATGTGCAGCTTTGGCGGCACATCAAAGGCTACGTCACCTTCAACTTCCCGGACTCCATCAAGATGCCCGGCCGCGGTGTCGATGAGATCATCGCGCAGGGCTTCCCTGTGTCCGCGTCCATCGCGATCCCAGCGCTGCTCATCGCACTTGCGGTGGGCATCCCGCTCGGGGCCATCGCGGCGCTGAAGCCGCACTCTCTTGAAGACCGCACCAGCATGGTCCTGGCCACCCTCGGCCTGTGCATGCCGAGCCTCGTGCTCGGCCCGCTCATCGCGATGATCTTCGGCATGAAGCTGCGCTGGTTTAATGTGTCCGGCTGGTATGACGCGGATGATTGGGTGCTGCCCGCCGCCACGCTCGGCATCATCTACAGCGCCTACATCGCGCGCCTCACGCGCGGCGGGCTGCGCGAGGCGCTGGCACAGGACTTCATCCGCACCGCGCGCGCGAAGGGCGCCTCTGAGAGAGCGGTGGTCTTCCGTCATGCTTTCAAGCTGGCCTGCCTCCCGGTGCTGAACTTCCTCGGCCCCACAGCGGCAGGCCTGCTCACCGGATCGTTTGTCGTCGAGACGGTTTTCCAACTGCCGGGCCTCGGCCAGCACTTCATCAGCGCCGCCGTGAATGGCGATCATAATCTCGCCATGGCCACCACAGCCTTCTACGCCACGCTCATCGTGGGCTTCAACCTGCTCGTGGATGTCACCCAGGCTGTGCTCAATCCAAAGATCGGCTTCAAGTCATGACTCATCTTTCCAAACACGCGGCACCGCTGTTTGCGATGCTCTGCATCGCCACCTCACTTTCCTCCTGCCAGACCACAAACCGCCTGCTGCATGCGAAGAAGGCGCCGCTCTCCCCCTTCATCGAGCAGCCGCACGTGTTGACGCCCGCGCGCGACCGGGTGCCGTTCAACCTCACCTGGCGTAACTTCAACCGCGACGCGCAATGGCGCGTGGTCACAAAGACGGAGATCCACATCGCGCCGGTCACGCTGCGCTATCTGCGGCCTGTGAAGCAGGCGCTCGTCAGAAAGGAGATCGCGGAAGGACTCGTGAAGCGAAACGAATCTGCGGTCGCGCGGCAGTTGCGCGCGAAGTTTGCCAATGCCTTCATCCACTCGCCCTCGCCGCGATACCGACTGGTGATGAAGCCTACGGCAAAGTCGCTGACACTGGAACTGGCGATCGTCGAGCTCAATCCCACCAGCGCACGTGGCAATGCGGTGAAGACGGCGGCGAAGTTCGTCGTGGGACCGCTCGCTGGGCTCGGCGGAATTTTCACGAAGGGCAACATTGCCATCGAAGGCAAGGTGCGGAACTCCGCCACGAAGGAGCTCATCTTCCAATTCACGGACAATGAGGCCGACAAGATGACCTTCTATTCTGTGCGCGATTTCAAGCCTTACGGCCACGCCACGATCGCCATGGACGAGTGGGCGGCGCAGTTTGAGGAATACACCCGCACGATGCCGGACCATCGCGTGAAGGAATCGAAATTTTTCACCCTGATGCCCTGGTGACCGCAGCGCAGACAGCCAGCATCGCCCCGTCACTCTCGCCATGGCGCGCTGCGTGGCGGCGGCTGACATCAAGCCGCGGCACCATCGCCGCGATGATTTTTCTCTCCGCGCTCGTGCTCGCGTGCGGATGCGCGTCCGTGCTCTCACCCTATGACCCGAACGCGCAGGATCTGGAGCTCAAGGCGGCGGCCCCTGGCGCGGCGCACTGGATGGGCACGGACCCGCTCGGGCGCGACATCGCCACGCGCCTTCTGCACGGTGGCCGCGTGTCGCTGCTCGTCGGCGCTCTTGCCACGAGTGTGGCCGTGATCATTGGTGTGAGCTACGGCTTGATCGCCGGCCTCGCCAGATCGCGCACCGACGCCGCGATGATGCGGGTGGTGGACATCCTGTACGCCTTCCCTTTCATGACGTTTGTGATCATCCTTACCGTCGTGTTTGGCCGGAAATTCTGGCTCCTCTTTCTCGCCATCGGCGCCGTCGAGTGGCTCACCATGGCACGCGTGGTGCGCGGTCAGGTGCTCGCCTTGAAGAATCAGGAGTTCGTCACCGCCGCCCGATCCTATGGCGCACGCGGGTGGCACATCCTCTCGCGGCACATGCTGCCAAACGTGACGGGACCTGTGATCGTCTATGCCAGCCTCACCATTCCAGGCGTGATGCTGCTCGAGGCCACGCTCAGCTTTCTCGGCCTCGGCATCCAGCCGCCTGACGCGTCCTGGGGCGTGCTGATCCGCGATGGTGCGGACAACATGGAGACCTCCCCATGGATGCTTTTCTTCCCTGCCCTCTTCTTCTCAGCCACACTGCTGGCGCTGAACACCATCGGCGACGGCCTGCGCGACGCGCTTGATCCGAAGTCGTTTCAGGACGCGAAATAAGGCGCGCATTTCTTCGGAGCGCCTCCCTCAAACGCTCGGACGCACTTCGCGCATATTTATTTCCACACCTCTCGAATAGCGCCTCGAACGCGGCGTCGAATTTGCCGTAACCCAATTCAACATCATGAAAAACATTCTCTTCCTTCTCGCGGCAGTCACCACACTCGGCTTCGCAAACCCATCAACAGCCAGCGCCGATCATCGGGAGACGCGCCGCGTCGTCAGCTACCTGCCCTGCGGGCGGCCTGTCTTTGCGCGCTACGAAGTGTGCGGCTACAACCGCCTCGGCCAGCCGGTCGGCCACTGGGAAACCGAGCGCGCGAGCTGTGCCTGCCCTGTGTGTCGTCCGCGGCCCGTCGTATACAGCCGGCCTGCGTGCCCGCCTGCTTATCATCACCATGATTCGCATGTCCAAGTCCGGCGGCCCGGCCTGGGACTTACGTTCTCATTCACGCGGTGAGTGATGAACCGCTGACGAAATCCGTCAGCGATCAAACAATCAAAAGGGCGGCTCTCCTGCAAAGGGGGCCGCCTTAAGTTTTGTGAAGGCGGCCGGCGGCGGCCCGGAGTCATCGAAAACAAGCGTCCGGGCCGCGCGTTGGTTTTCGCCATGAAAGCCAGGTGTTTGATCCTTCCCGTCGTCTTGCTCGCCATCACGATCACAGATGGCCGGTCCGAAACCCGCGTGCCACCCACCTGGAAAGCTGGCGCCGCCTCCGCGAAGATCACGCCGGACGGACCGATGTGGATGGCCGGTTATGCGGCGCGGACAAAGCCTTCGGAAGGCGTGGACCTGGATCTCTTCGCCAAAGTGCTCGTCGTCCACGATTCGACCGGCACGAAATTTGCGCTGGTGACGCTGGACCTGATCGGCGTGCCGCGAAACCTCCGGCTCGAAGTCGCCAGCCGTGTGCGAAAAGAATTGGGCATCGACCCGGCGCGGCTGGTGCTGAACGCCTCCCACACGCACAGCGGCCCAGAACTGCGCACCAGCAAGACAAACGCGGCGGACGATCCGGCGCGCCGCGAGGAAGAGGCGGCCGCCTACACCGACAGACTTCAGGACACCATCGTCCGCCTCATCACCGAGGCTGATGCGAAGGCTGCGCCCGCCGCGCTCGACTATTGCAGCGCACGCTGCGGCTTCGCGATGAACCGCCGCACGCCAGACGGCAAGGGCGGCTGGAACAATTTCCCCAACCCTGCCGGCCCTGTCGATCATGCGGTCCCCGTCCTGAAGGTCGCTGGCGCGGATGGAAAGGAAATGGCGCTCGTGTTTGGCTACAGTTGCCACTGCACGACGCTCGGCCTGCAAAAGTTCAGCGGCGACTACGCGGGCTATGCGCAGCAACGCCTGCAGGAAACCCACCCCACAGCCGTGGCGATGTTCATGAACGGATGCAGCGGCGACCAGAATCCGTATCCGCGGAACACCACCGTGCTCGCGGAGACTCATGGCCGCACCTTGGCGACAGCCGTCGAAGCCGCGCTCACGACCCACAAGACTCCGCTCGCCGGAACCATCCGCGCCGCGTTTCGGGAGATTCCCCTCGCATACGACAAGCTGCCCACTCGCGACGATCTGCTGGCCGAGAAGGCATCGAAGGACAAGTACGCCGTCACCCACGCGACTCACCTGCTCGGAAAGCTCGATGCAGACGGGAAGCTGGACGCTGCCTATCCTTACCCCGTTCAGGTTGTGCGGCTTGGAGATGAACTCACCTGGATCACGCTCGGCGGCGAGGTCGTCGTCGATTACTCATTGCGGCTGAAGAAGGAAATCCACGATCCCATTGTCTGGGTTTCCGGCTATTCGAACGATGTGATGGCCTACATCCCCAGCCTGCGCGTCTGGAAGGAAGGCGGCTATGAAGCCGGCGGCGCGATGAAGTACGGAACCCATCCCACGCGCTGGAGTGAGAAGGCGGAGGAGCACATCATCCGCACTGTGTTTGAATTGAGAAAGGCGCTCGAGTAGCGACATCTGCCGAAAGTGGGAGAGGCTAATGCGCAAATTCGGAGAGCTGCGTGCGATTGATCTGCGGATAGCGGACGAGCTTCCATCATCGGCAATGACGGCGCGCTGGACTAACTGGCAGGACAAAAACATTTCGTCGCGCCTTTGCACGGGGCTTCCGTCGGTGATCCTTCGGCTCCAGACTCTGACATCATGCGCAGGGCGCGGGAGAACCACTCGTCGTTTTCAACGATGATCTCGGCCGTCACGTGCGTGGGGGATGTGCGACTGTTGCTTTCGGACTTCGATCCCACAGCAACCACATCGCCAGTACGCCGAGCCACGGCGCGAGGCCGGCCATCGCCATGCCGAGGTCGAATGATTTTGTTTGATCGACCAGTTTTCCAAACAGCTTGTGCATAGGCGAAGACACGGCCCAGACCCAGGTGCTGAGCAATCCTGTGAGCCGTCCGACATGACGGTCCGAAAGCTCCTGAACAAAACTGTAATAGCACGGGAACAACGCCAGCGCGCCCGCGCCGACGAGGAGGATCGCCGCCATCAGCGCCCAGCCTTTTGGCAGCCACAGCACGAGCACGCTGCATGAGGTGAGCACACACGCGCCCGCATAAACCCAGCGGCGCGCGCCATGTGCCGACACGGCAAACCGCCGCACGAGCCAGAGCGAAATCAAACCGGCGGAGATGCAACCGATGTCGGTGCCTATGTAGTAGGCGGAATTGAACGACAGCGCCTCGACCTCGGAATAGCCACGGCCTTCCTGCATGAACTTCGGCAGCCACACGCGGAAGAGATGCCAGCATGTCTGGGCGCCGAAAATCAGGATGGCCAGCGCCCAGAAACGCCGGCTGAGTACGATGCCCACCAACCCCTTGCTGCCGGCTTCATCTTTCGGCGGAGTGACATCCAGCTCCGTCTTGCGAATCGAGCCGAACCACAAGACCACCCACAGCAAACCGATCGCGCCGATGACTTGAAACGCGAGACGCCAGCTCGTGATGTCGTCGGTCATGAGCCAGATCATGAGCGGCGGGGTGACCACGGCGCCGATGGACGCGCCGCTTTGCAGCACGCTGTTGCCCATCGTGCGGTCCTTCGATTCGAGCAATGCAAAGGTCGTCTTCAATGCACACGGCCAGTGTCCCGCCTCAAAGAAGCCAAGCAAAACGCGGCAACCCAGCAGCGGCCAGTAACCGTGAGTGTGCGCCGATGCGATGCCCATCAGCGACCAGCCCGCCAGCACGATCGGGTAAAGCCAGTAAACCCGGAAGCGATCCGCCAGAAAACCAAACACCAGCGAGCCCACCGCAAACGCCCAGCCAAACGCCAGCTCGAGATCACCATATTGCTCCTGCGACAGGCTGAACTCCTTCGTCACCCGCACCGCCGCATTCGAGAGCGTCTGGCGGTCCATGTAGTTGATCGTCGTCGCCAGCAGCAGCAGGCCGCAGATGTACCATTTCCAGGTGGAGGAGCGGGGCTGATCAGTCTGCATCGTTGAGATTGGTAGGGCGATCCAAGTGATCGCGCGCACAGATTGTGTTCTTGCCAGTCGTTCTCGCAAACTCAGCATTGCCTCACTTCACCGTCGCTCTATGACGGCCGGCTGTCTTCCAAGCCATCGAGCAAACTCACACTGGCCGACAAACTCTCCCGACCGAATCCAAGCCAAGAAGCTCCCCGGTCCAGCGGCGGCAATTCTGTGACCCCGAGTGGAGTCCACCTCTCCCGCGAGCAGCTTGCTTTCATCCCCAGTCAATCGGCTCTGCCGAGCTCTCGATTCGGACTTCACCGTGGCGATGAAGCGGCGGGGATGATTCAGGACACGCTGACGAAGGCATTGAAGGTGGCGCTCATTGCGCCAAGCGGGCGGCCACAAGGCTGTCTCATTCATTCGCTGTGATCACTTGCCACCATCTTTCTGTTCGGCGAGCATCGCGCCCATCATGCCCGACAGTCTCTCCGCGCTGCTGAAGGAAAACTTCGGCTACGATGCGTTTCGTCCGTTGCAGCGGGAGATCATGGAGGCTTCGCTGGCGGGATGCGATGTGGTTTCCAT
>JANOBO010000168.1:0-6017 GCA_031411695.1 Verrucomicrobiaceae bacterium | reverse complement strand
ACATGCTTTGCGTCTTCCACGATGCCGAAGCCGCTGACCAGTAGCGTGGTGGGTATCGACACCGGGCCTTCGTCGGTGACGAAGTAATTGTAGAAGCTGTCCTTGCCCGAGACGAACGGAGCGCCATATGCGAGCGCGGCTTCGGCAAGGCCTTTCGTACATTCGACGAGCGCGCCCAGCTCGCGTTCGTTGTCGGGATTGCCGACGCAAAAATTGTCGAGGATGGCTATGCGCTCCGGGTTCGCACCCATCGCGATGAGCTGCCGCACGCATTCATCGACACACGCGCGGCCCATCGCATACGGATCCTGCTTGCCCCACTCGGGCAGCAGCGCGCAGGCGAGCGCGACAAGCTGATCGCTCCCATCGACGCGGATGACGGCGCCGTCCTGAGGCGCGTCGCCGGATGCTCCGGCGAGTGGTTTGAGAACGGTGTTGCCTTGCACTTCGTGGTCGTACTCGCGGATGATCGGCTCGCGCGAGACGATGGCGAAGTCTGAGAGCATGGCCTTCAGCGCCTGCGTCCATGACTCAGGCCGCACGGTCACGGGCGGCATCGTCGCGGCGGGTTGATTCCATTTCGCCCGCATCTCGCGGCGGGGTGCTCCGTGCAGCTTCTCCACATGCAGATCGCAGACGGTCTCACCGTGATGAAGAACCTTGAGTCGCTTGGATCCATCGGCTTTCGCGAGCTGGAAAATCTCGCTCTGGAAAGTGTCGGCCAGCTTTTGCAGCGCCGGGAGATTCTTCTCCTCAATGGCCATGACCATGCGCTCTTGGGATTCGGAGATGAACACCTGCCAGCTCTCGAGGTCGGGCACTTTCAGCGGGCAGTTTTCCAGCCAAACCTCGCCGCCCACCTCACTGAGCATCTCGCCCGCTGCGCTGGAGAATCCGCCCGCGCCGCAGTCGGTGATGAACTCGATGAGCCCGGCCTCACGCGCTGCGAGGACAAAGTCGGCGACCTTTTTCTCCTCGATCGGATTGCCGATCTGCACCGCCGTCTGGTCTTCCTCATGCGAGCCGGTCGTGAGTGATGCGGAGCTGAACGTCGCGCCCTTGAGTCCGTCCTTGCCCGTGCGACCACCGGCCGCGATGAGCAAATGGCCCGGCTTCACTTCCTTTGCGATGTCCTTGATCGGGATGACACCCGCGGTGCCGCAGAACACGAGGGGATTGTAGATGAACGTGTCGTCGAACTGAATCGCGCCGTTCACGGTCGGGATGCCCATGCGGTTGCCGTAGTCGCGCACACCGCGCACGACGCCGCGCATGACGCCGAGCGGATGAATCACATCCTTGGCCTTCAGATCTTCCTGCTTCGTATCCGGTGGCCCAAAGCAAAACACATCCAGCGACGCCACCGGCTTCGCCCCTTTGCCCGCGCCCAGAATGTCGCGGATCACACCACCGAGTCCGGTGTTTGCGCCAGCGTAAGGCTCGATGGCGCTCGGATGATTGTGCGTCTCCACTTTGAGGCACACGGCCTTGTCCGCATCCAGCTTCACAAAGCCTGCGTTATCGACAAAGGCGCTGAGCACAAAGTCCGGCTTCTGCTTCATGATCTCCTGCGTGACGCTGCGGATGTAGGTCTTGAACAGGCTGTCCACGACCTCCTGCGTGCCATCGACCGTGTGATAAATCTTTGCGTTGAAGATGCGGTGCTTGCAGTGCTCGCTCCACGTTTGCGCGATGACTTCCAGCTCCACGTCCGTCGGGTCACGGTCCTCTTCCTGGAAGATCTTCTGCACCGCCAGCATGTCCTCACGCGAGAGTGAGAGCTTCATGCCCTTTGAGAGGTCCAGCAGGTCGTCGGCGATGAGATCGCGGATGGGAATGGTGCGGAAAGTGGCGGGCATGAGAAATGACGAATGACGAATGACGAATGATCCCTTTTGGCGGGAAACCGACAACGAGCTTTCGGTGGCGAGACCCTTGCTTTTGGCGAGGATTCCGGCGGGGTCAAATGGGGATGCTTGCGACGAACGTGCCGGCGGCTGGATCGCTGTTTTTCAAGGCAGACGACTCCGGTTGCGGTTGAGTTTTCCCTTCCAGTTGGCGCGCCGCCGCAGTGACTTGCCACGGCCGCTCCGGATCAAGCCGGCACCCTCTTTCGAGCCCGTGATCTACTTGATCACGTCCCACGTGTGGATCGCCGGATTGCACACGTCGCGGATGAAGGGAGCGGGGTCGGCCCCGGCGCCGAAGACGTAGATGCGCTTGCGGAGCGTGAGCTTCTTTAGATCAAAGCCTGGAGACTCCAACGCGCGGTAGTAACCGAGGATGGTCTCCTTCTCCAAATCCAGCGCGCCGCCCTTCATGCCGTATTCAAGGATGAAGGCCGCTTTTGGGAAGGCCGCGCCGCCGCCATCGCGCATCTCCTGGCTGATGGGATCCAAAAGCACGCGCTTCACAAAACCCACGCCGGCCTTTGCATCTCCGTCGAGTTCCACGCGGTAGCATTGCGTCTCGCGATAGGTGAGCGGCTTCGTCAGCGGGGCGTAGAGCAACTTTTGGCAGTCGGTCTCGCTGTCGAATTTTCCGAGGATTTCGAAGGTCGTGTTCAAGGCGGGGATGATGGCGGTTTCTTTGGGCCGGAGACGGCTGAAGGTCAAACGGATTGTCCGAAGCGATCCGTGAGTTGATGAAAGCAGCGCGGGCGGAGCGAAGCTGGCTGCGCAAAGCGTGCTTGACCCTCCGGCGTGGCTTTTGAAACTCCCGCCTGCCATCCCGGCCCCGACCCTGCTGTGCAGCGTCGGCGGGAAAGGCCCTTCAAAAAAATGACACTCCTCGCCTTTGGGCTGATCTACCTGAGCCTGCTGCTCCTGCTGGCGGCCGTCTCCGCCACCGAAACCGCCATCCTGACCACGCGCGATGTGGGCGCGCGCGCGCTCGCCGCGCAGAGCAGCCAGGTGCGGCGGCAGCTCCAAAGCATCACCTCGAATCCGTTTCCTCATCTGCACCGCGCCCTGCTGCTCTCGGCGGCGCTGAATCTGGCCCTCGCGGCGCTCGGGCTCTTTTTGGTCATCGGCCCGTTGCGCGAGTTCGGCTGGAATCCCTGGCTCAGCGCGTGCGTCTTGTTTGTCGTCAGCATCTTCGTCGGCGACATCGCGCCGAAGTTCATCGCGCTGCGCTCGCCTTCGCAGATCCTCATCAGCAGCACCCGGCTGCTGAAGCCGGCGCGCGTGCTGCTCGATCCGCTCAGCGTGGTCGTCGAGCGCGTGAGCGAGATGATCGTGCGGACACTCGTGCCGAAGAACACGAAGATGCGTCATCCCATCACGCAGGAGGAGCTGGAGACGCTGATCGAAATGCGCGAGGAGCAAGGCTCGCTGGACCAGGCGGAGGCGGCCATCATCCGTGAGATCCTGAGCGTCTCGACGCTCTCCGTGCGCGACTGCATGGTGCCGCGCGTGAATCTGCCGCTGCTCGCGGTATCGGACATCGCCTCGGATGGCGCGGCCATTTTAGAAAAGGCGGACTCGCGTTTTGTGGTGGTGCACGGAGACACGCCGGACGCCGTGCACGGCATCATCGATGTCCACGCTTGGAAGCTCGCAGGCCGGCCAGACGTGATGGGCCGGATCAAGCCGCCCGTGTTTGTTCCAGAAACCTTGTCGGCGCTGGACGCGCTGGAGAGACACCTCGGAGGCACCGCGCGCTGCGTGCTCATCGTCGATGAATACGGCGGGCTCGAGGGCATGGTGAGCCAGGAGGAAATCGTGGACTGGCTTTTGTATGACGCCGCGCCCTGGCAGGGAGATGGCGGTGAAATCCGCGAGCTGGGGCAGGGGCGCTATCTCATGGACGGGGCCACGCGGCTCGACCACATCGAGGACGAGCTGGGCGTCACGCTGGAGGCTGGCGGCATCGACACCATCGGCGGGTTTGTTTTCACGCAGCTCGGACATCTGCCGAAGCCGGGCGAGCGCGTGAGCATCGATGGCACGGACATCAAGGTGCGGCGCGTGTCGCGCTCGCGCGTGCAGCAGGTGGAAATGCGGCTGCCGGAGAAACCCGAGCCCGCCAAGGAGGAGGAAGCATGATCTGGCTCGCGCTCGTCCTGGCACTGGTGTTGTCGTTTCTCTTCTCGGGGATCGAGAGCGCCGTCATGTCCGTGAGCCGTGTGCGCATCCGCCACGCGGCGGGCGAAGGCGTGCGCCGCGCTGCCGGGCTCCTGAAGTTGATCGAAGATCGCGACGCGCTGCTCGGCTCGGTCACGGTGGCAAATCACATCGCCAGCCTCACCGCCTTCATCATCATCACCTGGAAGCTGATCCACGCTCTCGGTGTGTGGGGGTATGCGACTGGCTTCCTCATCGCGCTGCCGGTGTTTCTCATCGGCCTCGAAGTGGTGCCGAAGACGCTCTTCCGCCGGTTTCCCTTCCGGCTCCTGCTGCATTTGTTCCCGCTCGTCGCCGTTGCTGGCTGGTTCCGCTTTCCTTTCAAGGCCATGCGCGGGATGCGGCCCGGCACCACCGCCGCGCAGGACGAGTCTTCCGCACGCGAGGACTTCAAGTCCCTCACCACAGCGCTGGCGGCGCAAAAGCTGCTCTCGCCTTCGTCAGCAGCGCTGATCGGCCGGGTCATCGATTTCAAGCGCTGGAAAACGGGCGACTTGATGGTGCCGCTCACGCGCATCGCCGCCGTGCCTCCGGACCTCGCTGTGAATGACGCGCTGCATCTGGCTGCCGAGCGCGGCTTCCTCGCCTTGCCGGTGATGGATGCGGCGGGAGATTTTGCGGGCATTCTCGAGGTGCTCACCTTGCCAGACGGGCTGCCGCCTGACCGGCTGGTACGCCAGCACATGCGGACTGCTGAGGAAACCACGACGACGACACCCGCGCTCGAAACTCTGCAGCGTCTGCGAAAGCGCGCGCGCACGCTCGCCATCGTGAAGGACAGCGTCTCAGGCAAGGCCGTGGGCCTCATCGCTGAGGACGACCTGCTCGCGCCGCTGCTGAAGCGCTGAACATCACCCGCGCCGGAAACTCATTTGTGCGCGCCTGCTTATCGCGGACGGTTCCGCCACATGACGCAGTTTCAGGAAGACACGCCGCAGGACTGGGGCCAGAAGAGCTTCAGGATGCTCTTTGCCGTGGCGTGCTTGTTCATCGTGCTCGCACATGAAGGCGGCGAGCTGGCATCCTCGTGCCCATCGCGTGCGCATTTTTTCTCGCGGTGCTGAGCTATCCGCTGCTGCTGTGGCTCACGCGGCATCGGGTGCCCCATCCCATCGCCATGGGCGTCACCGTGGCGACTGGATGTGGGGGCGCGTCGGCATGTTCCTCGCCGTGCCGCTGACGATGGTCGGTAAGGTGCTGCTCGACAACAGCGACGAATTCCGCTGGCTCTCCGTCGCCATGTCAAAAAAGAAGGTGAAGAAAGGCGAGGTGCATCTCTCCGACTTCGATCTCACCCTGACCGGTGAGGAGCTGAGAATAAACTTGTCAGCACCCGCACCAAACCCTTACTCTGAGCGCCATGCACCTCCCGCTTCACTCGGTAGTCGCAACCTGCCGGTGGTGGGTCGCGGCGGGATTCGGGGCGGGCGCGCAAGAGGGCCAAACGCCCGGCGGATGCCTCAAAGGAATCGTTACAACGGGGCGCACAAGGTTTGATGGCCCCGTTGTAGCGCGTGCAACGGGGCGCCAAAGGCTTGTCTACCCCGTTGTAACGCCTGCAACGGGGTGCCAAAGGCTTGTCCGCCCCGTTGTAATGAGTGCAGTGGGGCGCCAAAGGCTTGTCCACGCCGTTGTTTTCATGACAACTGGGCGCTGGGCCCTTTTCCACCCCGTTGTTTTCACTGCAACGAGGCCATCAAGGCTTGTGCGCCCCGTTGTTCTGCCTGAAACGAGGCCGGCCAGCCCGGCTGTGCCCGCTGCCACCACCCAAACCCAGCCCTGACAACATGAGACCACTACTTTGGGGGGACGGCACGCGTTGGGGGGATATAAACGCCTACTGGGGGTCGCCCAGCTATGTGCTCGAACCTGGGGACGAAAATTATCGCGTCC